>NZ_CAKJTP010000139.1:0-10296 GCF_917627335.1 Protofrankia sp. CiT1
GGCGGCAGGCGCCGGGCCGCCGGCCGGGCGGCCGCCAGCAGCACGAGCGCTGCCGCGCCGGCCAGGCAGATAGCCAGCCGCACCGGTCAGCTCTCCGGCCGGGGCCGGTCGAGCAGATCGCGCAGCACCTGCTCCTCGCCGGGGTTCAGCGTGTCGACGAACCGGGCCAGCACCCCGGCTGGATCGTCGACCTGTTCCAGCAGCCCACGCATCCGCTGGGCGGTGAACTCGGCCGTGCTCTGCGCAGGCTGGTAGACGAACGTGCGCCCGTCCGCTGTCCGGGTCACCACGCCTTTGGCGTGCAGCCGGTTGAGGATGGTCATCACCGTCGTGTAGGCCAGGCTCCCGCTGATGACGGTCTGTACCTCACCTGGCGACATCGCCCTCTCGGCGGCCCACAACACCGCCAGCACCTCAGCTTCCAGCTGTCCGGGCCGGCGCCGCGGCCCGTCATCCGATCGGGTTGTCACATCCTCAACCTACCCTGCCTGTAGTAGTTTGTAGCAGCCATGTTGGCTGCCTGAAATGCTCCCGCCGCCCATCCAGAAAGACATCGATGCCTTCTTTGCCGGACAACCAGACCCGCAGCCGCGAGCCCCTCGCTCCCAAGGTTCCGGAGATCACAGCATTGTTCTGGGTTGTCAAAATTCTGACGACGGGTATGGGCGAGGCGGCCTCGGACTACCTTGCGCACGTCAACCTGGTGCTCGCGGGCACGATCGGCCTCCTCGGCTTCACGTTCGCGCTCTGGCTGCAGTTCCGGGTCCGCCGTTACTCCGCTCCCGTCTACTGGTTCGCGGTGATGATGGTCGCGGTCTTCGGCACCATGGTCGCCGACGGGCCACCCATCGGCCACATCGGTTCGACGGTCCTCTATCTTGTGGTCCTCGCGGCTGTCTTCTACACGTGGCACCGCAGTGAGGGAACGCTGTCGATCCACAGCATCGTGACCCGCCGCCGGGAGACCTACTACTGGCTGACCGTGCTCGCGACCTTCGCGCTGGGCACCGCCGCCGGCGATCTCACCGCGGACTCCTTGCGCTTTGGCTATCTGCCCTCAGGCATCCTGTTCGCAGTGATCATTTTGATGCCGGTGGTCGCCTGGTGGCGGTTCGGGCTGAACGAGGTCGTCGCCTTCTGGTTCGCCTACGTAGTGACCCGGCCGCTGGGTGCCTCGTTCGCCGACTGGCTCGGCAAGCCGGCGAAAAGGTCCGGTGTGGGCCTCGGCGACGGCCTGGTCGCCCTCACCGCTTTCGTTGTGATTGCTAGCCTGGTCGGCTACCTGACAGTGACGCGCGGTGACATCCAACGCGGCGGTGTCGACGACGGAGCCATCAGAAACATCGATCCGCAGGACCCGGCCCTTCCCCAGCAGGTACGGCCGCGGTTCCGTCCAGCCGACATCGACTGAATGCAGATCGGCGAGCAGGATGTCGCGGGCTGTCTGGCGACCGGTCAGGATCGGTGCGCATAGGTTGCCTGCGCGCGTTCAAACCGGCCTTCGGTTGTATGGGCGGTGTCGACCGCGGCGGCTGCGGTGGTCAGGACGAGCGCGGCGAGGGCAATCGCCAGGGCCGGCCGCGGCTTCGGGGGCGGGTCCAGCAAGGCCCGCGCTCGGTGGGCGAGGTCGGTGTGCACGGCGCCGAGCGCCACGGTCGGAGTGGTCAGTGTGCTGGTGCGGGCGAGGCCGGCTCGGGCCAGGGCTCGGGCGACCACAGCCCGGTCTTCGGCGATAGCGGCGGCGTCCTCGTCGGCCCAGCGTTCGACGGCGAGGCGCACGGCGGCGGCGGGTGTCCGCAGCAGCGGATTGGCGGCGGCGGCGAGGCTGGCGAGCTGGGTGTAGGCGTGGTGGCGGTGGCGCAGGTGGGAGTGTTCGTGGGCGAGCAGCACCCGGCGTTCGTCGGCGGGCAGCGCGCGCAGCATCGCCGTGGAGACCACGATCCGGCCGGTGAGTCCGGGCAGGGTGTAGGCGTCGGGATGGTCGTCGTCGACGATGACGAGGCCGGTGGGGGCGGGGCCCAGCCGCCGGCAGGTGAATTCGGCTGCGGCGAGGTCCTGGCCGACGAGGACGGCGCGGCGGGCGGCGCTGGCGGCCAGCCCGGCGACGGTGAACGCCGGCAGCAGCCCGGCCGTGGCGGGCAGCGGGTCGTGGCCGCGGACAACAGCGGCTGACCAGTGCCCGATCGCGGTGAGCGGGGGCAGCGGGGCGAGCAGGGTGAAGGCCGCGACCGCCAGGATGAAGCCGGTGGCCAGGGCGGTCACCAGGCAGGCGGTGGTCAGCAGCCGGGTGGCGGCGGCGGGCGGCAGCCGCCGGCCGAGCCGGCCGCCGCTGACGGTCAGCAGCAGGCTGGTGACGAACGGGATCAGCGCGACGGCCGTCATCACCGCTGCCTGTCGTCCGAGCCGGCGTGGGTGTGGTGGCTGGCGAGGATGTCGGCGAGGAGCTGTTCGTCTTCCGGACGCAGGTCCGCGACGAAGCGGGCCAGCGCTTCGGCCCGGTTGGCGCCGGCGCCGAGCAGGCGGGTCATCTGTCGGGCGGTGAGGGCGGCGTCGAGGGTGTCCGGGCCGGCGGCCAGCGCGTAGGTGTAGGAGCGGCCCGCCGGCTGCCGGGTGAGGGCGCCTTTGTCGTGCAGGCGGGCGAGGGTGGTCATCACGGTGGTGTAGGCCAGTGGTTCGCCGAGTTCGGCGAGTGTCTCGGCCGGGGTGAGCGGCCGGCCGGCCGCCGCGATCGCGGCGAGCACCTCACGTTCGAGCGCCCCCGGCTCCCGCCTCTTCGCCAACTGCCTCTCCGTCCCTCACTACTATCAAGCTGATAGTACGAGCTGGTGGGTCGTTAGCACACTCAGCCCGCCGTGCCGGCCGTCGTCGTGGGGGAGCCGGCCGTCGACTCGCTTCCCGAGGGGCCCCAGGTTCTCGCGATCGGACCTGTCACGTGCCACCTTCGCGCGGCAATCTACTATTCGATGAGTAGTAGATACTCGGAGGAGGATGTATGGCGGCTGGCGTACCGGCGGTGGAGGCCACCGGTCTGGTCAAACGGTTCGGCGGCCTCACCGCGGTGGATCATGTTGATCTACGGGTGGACGTCGGGGAGGTGTACGGCATCCTCGGCCCGAACGGGGCGGGCAAGACGACGTTCCTGCGGATGCTGTTCGGACTGATCCGCCCGGACGCCGGGGAGCTGCGGCTGTTCGGCCGCAGCTGGGCGCAGGCCGGCCCGGCGACGTTGGACGGGGTTGCGGGGTTCATCGAAAGCCCGCGGTTCTACCCCTACCTGTCGGGACGGCGGAACCTGGCGTTGCTGGCCGGGCTCGACGGCGGTGGCGCCGACAGCCGGATCGACGAGGTCCTCACCCTGGTCGACCTTGCCGGCCGGGCCGGGGACAAGGTCGGTGGCTACTCGTTCGGGATGCGTCAGCGGCTCGGGGTGGCCGCGTCCCTGCTGCGCGACCCGCGGCTGCTCGTCCTCGACGAGCCGGCCAACGGGCTGGATCCGGCCGGTATCCGCGACATGCGCGCCTTGGTCAAGCGGCTTGCCGCGGGTGGGCTGACCGTGTTGCTGAGCAGCCACAACATGGACGAGGTCGAGGAGATCTGCGACAACGTCACGATCATGCGTACCGGCCGGGTCGTCTATCACGGTTCGATCAGCCAGCTGCGCGCCCAAGCGCCCGACCCGTCCCACCGGCTGGCGACCAGCGACGATGACCGGGCGCTGGACCTGGCCATCGACCGCCCCGGCGTCGCCGTGTCGGTCCACCCGGACGGCGGGTTGGCGTTGCGCGCCCAGCCCGCCGCGGCGGACGCCTACATCATCACCCTTGGCCGGGCGGGTATCGCCGTACGGGCCCTCGGGCTGGAGGTCGCGCCGCTGGAGTCGCTGTTCTTCATGCTCACCGAACCCGACCGGCCGGCCGCTGGCATGCCCGCCGCTGACATCTCCGCCCCGCGGCCGCACGCTCGCACCGGAGGGACCCGATGAGCACCGCAGCCATGACGACGACCACTACGCCCCCGGCAGCCATCGAGACCGGTCCGGCCGGCCGCGGCCGGGTGACGACCGCCTACCGGTGGGAGGTCACGAAACTCGCCGCCCAGGCCCGTGCCCGCGTCACGCTCGCCGTCTGCCTGGCCGCGCCGTTCGTGTTCGTGGTGCTGCTCGACCGCCAGGACCGCCTGCCCAAGGACACCCTGTACGGCCGGTGGCTACACGCCAGCGGCTTCGCCACCCCGCTGCTCATCCTCGGGTTCGCCGCCCAATGGGTGTTCCCGCTGCTGACCAGCCTGGTCGCTGGGGACATCTTCGCCAGCGAGGACCAGCACGGCACCTGGAAGACGATCCTGACCCGCTCACACAGCCGCACCCAGATCTTCTGGGCGAAAACGCTGGCCGCGGCTACGTTCGCCGCCCTCGTCCTCGCCGTCCTGGCGGTCAGCTGCCTGGCCGCGGGCGTCCTGCTGGTCGGCCACCAGCCACTGGAAAGCCTGTCGGGCACCCTGCTGCCCCCGGGCCGCGCCGCGGAGCTGGTGCTCGCGGCGTGGGCGAGCGCGTTGCTGCCGCTGCTCGGGTTCACCGCCCTCGGGATCATGCTGTCGGTGCTCACCCGCAGCAGCCCCGCCGGGATCGTCGGCCCGATCATCCTCGGGCTGCTCATGCAGCTCTACGCGTTCCTCAACGGCGCGGACACGATCCGCCACCTGCTGCTGGTCACCCCGTTCGACGCCTGGCACGGCCTGCTGGCGGCGCATCCGTACTACGGGCAACTGGATCAGGGTGCGCTGGTCAGCGCCGGCTACATCACAAGCTGCCTGGCCGTCGCCTACCTGGCGCTGCGCCGGCGCGACATCACCGGAGGATGACCCGTATGCGACGATTCACCATCCGTGTCCGAATGCCCCGTGCGGTCCTCGCGACCGGCGCCGCGGCCGCGCTGGCCGCCGTTCTGGGCGGTTGCGCTACCGATGTCACCCGGCCGCGGGTGGAAGGCTCTCTCGGCTCCGTCTTCGCCAACCTCTACGTCCAACAGCAGGCCCTGCTCGGCCACCCCGGGCTCACCCCGGCCGCGGTCGCTACGAAAGCCAGCTGCCAACGGAGCACTCCAGGAACGCAGGACAAGGGCGCGGGCAGTGACTGGGCCTGCCAGGTCCGCTGGACCGACGGCGCCGGGAAGAACCAGGACGGCAAGTTCGAGCTGCAGGTGCGATCCAACGGCTGTTACCAGGCCGGTGGCCCAGCTAAGATCGTCGGACCCGTCACCCTCCACACCACCACCGGCAAGGACGTCATCAACCCGGTGTTCGAGTTCGACGGCTGCTTCGACACCACCTGAACCACGGCGGTGATCGCGGTCGGCGCGGCTGGGCTCCTGACCGCAGCCCTTGCGACGCTGGCCGTCATCGACGGCTGGACCTTCGAGCGGTGTCGAGCCTGGCCGATCCGTCGGCATTGCACCGTCACCTCCGGCTGTCCGGGACCGGCCCCAATGGCTGGCTGTTCGGGACGGAGGCTGGCGATCCGATCTCCGGCTTTACAGATCCTCCCGCAGCTGGAGCCGGGCGCGAGCGGTGGCCTTCACAGCCGGCTCTGGCGTGTCACTCGTTGCGGGGGCTCGTCTTCGATGGCGGGGCACCCTGCCGGCTGGGTGGGATGTGAGCCCTCCCTGCCGACAGGGTGTTGGGCGCGGGGCCTCTACGCGGGGCTGGGTCAGGCCGGGGTGATCTGCTTGGCGGTGGTGTAGCGGGCGGCGACGTCGGCCCAGTTGACGATGTCCCACAGGGCGGTGACGTAGTCGGCCTTGACGTTCTTGTACTGCAGGTACCAGGCGTGCTCCCAGGCGTCGAAGGCCAGCAGCGTGGTGTTGCCGATGCCGACGTTGCTCTGGTGGTCGTAGACCTGCTCGACGAGCAGGCGGCCGGAGAGCTGGTCGTAGGCGAGGATGCCCCAGCCGGAGCCCTGGACGGTGGTGGTGACGGCGGTGAGCTGGGCTTTGAAGCTGTCGAAGGAGCCGAAGGACTCGGTGATGGCGTCACCGAGGGCGCCGTCGGGCTTGTCGCCGCCGTCCGGGGAGAGGTTCTGCCAGTAGATGGAGTGCAGGATGTGGCCGGAGACGTTGAACGCGAGGGTCTTCTCCAGGCCGACGATCGCGCCGAAGTCGCCCTTGTCGCGGGCTTCGGCGAGCTTGTCCAGGGTGGTGTTGGCGCCGGCGACGTAGGTCGCGTGGTGCTTGTCGTGGTGCAGTTCGATGATCTGGCCGCTGATCGCCGGCTCCAGCGCGGCGTAGTCGTACCGCAGGTCGGGCAGGGTGTAGACGCTCACCTGGTCGTCCTTCGCTGGTTGGTGGTGGACGATGATCCGCGGGTGTGCGGACCGTCGGTGTGGTTCGTGGGCGAGGAGATGCCGTCAGCCGCTCTCGGCCGAGCCGGCTGGCCTGGCGGGTCCGGCGGTGCCGGAGACGTACGTGCGCTGGATGTCGCGCAGGATGTCCCGTGCCGCGAGGTCTGATCCCGAACGGTCGGCGAGATCGTTCAGGGTGATTCCGCACAGGGTTGCCAGCCCGAGTACGAGCTCGGCCATGGCCGCTGCCGGGTTGATGCGCTGTGCGCCGTCGGTCATCACCCGCTGGACGCTCTCCCAGAAGAAAGCGGGGTCGTCGACGGAGTCGGTGTAGGCGGTCATGATCTCGATCGCTACCGGCAGGCACGCCGCCATTGGGTCGGTAGGGATGCTTCCCACAGATCCTGCTCCCTTGGTCGGCCTGCGACTGAACATTAGTTGCCTAAGATTCGCAGTTGCAAACTAGAGGAGCTTGTCAGGGGTGTCGAGGTGGTCGCGGCTTCTTCCGTGGACGCCACGGCGCGGGCACGTTGCCAGATCCGACTGATCGTCTGACTTGGGATGGCGAACCACAGCCGACCGTCCGGCCCGGTACCGAACCGCTCCAGGTATGCAGGAGCGCGGTCAGCCGACCCAGGTGACGCGGAGCACGGTGATGGTGATCCAGCGGTCTTCGATGGTGTAGAGGATGACGCCCCAGCCATCGCCGAACGTCGCCGTCCACTGGTCCTCAGGCTTGCTGTAGATGCCGTGCGCGCGGGGGTCGGCCACCAGGCGCCCCAGCGCCGTATCGAGCTGGTGGCGTGCTTCGGCGGACAGCGAGTCCCGTTGCTCACGGGCGTAGTCGACCCAGCGGACGGCGTAGGTGGCCATCAGACCGTGCGGGATGGCGCGTATGGATGGCCAGGCGGGTACCAGGTTTCAGCGATCACAGTGGGGTCGCCGGCGGCGATGCGGCGCCGGTCGGCGTTGATGCCGGCCTGGATCTCCGGGTTGGCGCACAGCAACGCCTGCGGCCACCAGCGGTCGATGACCTTCTGCGCGGCAGCGAGGTCGAGGTCATCATCGACGCGGGCGAGCGCGGCGCGGAACTCAGCTTCGAACTCGGCGCGGCGGTCCGGATCGAGCGCGGCGCGGACCGCCGGTCCGGTCCGTTCCACCCGGTTCCGGACCCCGTAGATCGGGGTCGTCACGTCGGCGCTGCCCATTTCACCATTGTGCGCGCACCCCACCCACCTCAACCTGGGTGGCCGCACCCACCTTTCGATCGGGAGAGCCCGCGATCGCCAGGCGCGAGGCCGGCCTGTGCGTCGAGGCGTGAGCCCCCCGGCTGCTCGACGCGCCGCATGGGACACGTGGCGGTTTCAGGGAGTCAGCCCATCACGCTAATGGTCAAGTACTCGCGCCGTCACAGGCGGGCACGACATCCCGTCAGTCGCGGTCTGTGCCTTCGGATTGGAAGAGTAGATCCTGGTAGGCGCGGCGGTATCGAACGTGTCTGCTCTTGAGGCTGCTACCGACGATGTCGACCGAGCCTTCGTCCCGCATGATCTTCAGCCACCGTCGGATGGTCTGGTCGCGCAGACCGGTCCGGGCAACGAGTTCGGAGCGTGAGAGAGTCTCGTTTCCGAGGGCGACGAGCAGCTCCGGTCGGCGGTCGGCCCGAGAGGACTGGCCTTTCGTTGAGGTTGTTCGCCAGGACAGCTGGTACCTGGCCCAGCGGCGGGTTCCGGTCTGGGTGACGAGTTCGCGAGTGACCAGGTCCCGAAGTTCGCTGGTGGCGACACGGGAGTCGACGCCAGTCGCGTTGCGGTAGGCGCGATTGTCAAGGATTTCTTCCTGGCGTAGGAGCGCGAGGGCGACGCATTGGCTGTCGGTCAGGCCCTTCTCACCCAACCCGGTGATCCAGGCGACGGTCTCCTCGCCGAGCAGGGTGTGGTTGGGGAAGACGACGACAAACGACGAGATCTTGTCGTTGAAGTCCGGTGGGCTCATTCCCGCAGTGAGCAGCGAGTCGAGCATGGCACGGATGCCCGACCCGCGGTTCTCGCAGACGGTGCGGGTCCCGCCGGGCAGCGGGACATCTTCGAGGATCTTGATGAGGGTGGCGTTGCGGGCTGAGGAGACACCGTCTTCGCCGAGACTGTCGACTGTGACAGGACCGAACAGACCGCCCGGATTACGGATCACCAGGCGGTCGGGTACATCTCGACCTGGACTTGGGCGCCTCGAGCGCCCCCGGACAGGTCGCGGTGGACCAGTGCGTTGACGACAGCCTCACGCAGAGCGGCCTCTGGGTACTCCCAGACGTCCTGCCGGCCCGCACCCCGACGACAGCCCGACGAGACATGTTCCGGCGGACGGTGGCCAACGTGTCGCGGACCATGACCGGGACCGGGCCTTCCAACGTCACGTTGTCCAGGAACCGCTCGGTGGACCGGCCGCCGGTCTCCGTCGGGTAGTGGACGAAGGTGACCATCAGCTGCGGGAAGTGCTCCTGCGGATAGCTGCCCAGGGCGAGCAGGCCTCCCAGCGACGCCACGTCCTCGCCGCTGTCTCCAGTCACGAGCACCTTGGCGCGACGCAGCACAGCCAAGCGGTCCAAGTCCTTGAACGCGTAGGGCCTGCTGGTCCTCAGTCGGGCGACCAACGCATCGACCATGGCCGTATCCAGATGATCGAGACCAACGCCAGAGACTGTTTGCTCGTCCTCACGAGGCTGACCACGTGAGGAGAGCATCATCTGGACCTCGTAGGCCGACAGCCGACGATCACCGTCGCAGACCCTGACGTAGCTACCCTTGGTGATGCCGGCCCCACGCGAGTAGCAGGGCTTCCGTGCGGGATCGAGCTCGGGGACCTCAGCGACCAGGATCTGGGCGCCCTCGAAGTCGTGGACCTTGATCAACGGTCGGAGCGGCGGTTCCATGTCCTCGGAGCACATGGAACCAAGATCAGCCGCGAGCCTCGCCGGATCGGGAAGTCCCGTCGGTGCGAAGCCCTGGGTCTCGTCCAGACCAAGGACGACCACACCGCCTCGCGTGTTCGCGAACCCGGAGAGAGTCTCGCGCAGCGCTTCGGCAGTCCGCCGTGGGCCTTCTTCACCTCCACGTCGGCGATGTCCGTACCGATGGCGCGAAGGTTGTCGACGATCTCCGCGAGCTCGACGTCGAGCGTCCATCCTCCTCACCAGCTAACACACTAGCTAGCATGATAGTTGGCATGAACTGCGGCCGGGTGCCGGTGTCGGGTGTCCGGCCGACCGGCCGCCGACGGTTCCAGTGGTGGACCGGGCTGGGCTGTGGCGCGTCTGTGTCGGGTGCTGCTGGATGCCCATGGGAAGATTCGGTCCTGCCCGGCAGCGTCTGCCGCATGACCTGGCCTCGGCCACCGTGGTGGCTCACGCCGTCTGGAGGGCTTGGTCGGCGAAAGCCGTGAAGATCGAGTCAAGTTGACGTATCGTGACGACTACCCGCTCCACAGCGCGACCTTCAGGCGCACCTGACCAGCACTTTCGGCGTTAAGCCCCGGTCATCATTACTAGGCGTAGCGGGCGGCGGCGGTCGGCCGGCGGATCGCAGGTCCCTGCGTAAGCCTGCGTTCTGACCGGGGCGACAGCGCACATGCCTCGTCGGGCTGGGGCGGAGCCCTGTTAGCGCGACAGCAAGGGCAAGGCGGCGGCCTCCCTGTTCTTCCGCGTGGGTCAGGCATCGCAGATGAGGGCGCAGGCGGCGACAGCGGGCCGGTAGTGATGCACTCCGCCGCCACACCGTCTGCCCGTAGCCCCCACCGATCGGCCCTGAACGCCGCACCCTGGAAACGAACCCGTGCAGCGAAAAACCGACATAACGAACAATCGGCAGAGCAATCTAATAACCTGAGGTAGCCGAACGATTCGGCTGGCGCTATCAGCGCTGGTCCCGAAATAGCTTTATCAGCTACACTTGATAGTCAAACAACTA
>NZ_CAKJTP010000140.1:0-10262 GCF_917627335.1 Protofrankia sp. CiT1
GTCATAGCCGCTGCCGGGCGCCGATGACGGTTTTATGACTGGTTGATCGTGAAGGTGCACCAGACGGATTTACCGTCGTCGGTGTTGCGCGCTCCCCAGCGATCCGCGATCAGTGAGACGAGGTGGACGCCGCGGCCGTGTTCGTCGTCCGCGGTCGCTCGCAGCCGCTGTGGCAAGGTGCTCGCGGCGTCGCGGACGTCGAGTATCAACTCGTGCCCGGCTGGCCGTAACCGCAGGTCCATGGGCACTTCCCCGTACAGGACGGCGTTGGTGACGAGTTCACTGACGGCAAGAACGACGTCAGCGGCACGTTTGGGTGGGATCCGCCACGACGCCAGCGCCGCGGCGGCGGCCTGGCGGGCGTCCCGCACGCTCTGGACGCTGCCGCTGATCTCCATGTGCAGCATGGGCTGGCCGCCATTCACCGACGGTAATGGCGATGGCGACGCCTGGACGAGCAGCAGCGCGATGTCGTCGTCCTGGGCGCCGGGGAGCATCCGGTCGACGAGGCGATCTGGCAGCGCGTCCAGCGGGATGTCGCGGGAGCCGGCCAGGTGCTCGCGGAGTTTGTCGATGCCGGCGTCGATGTCACGGCCGCGCTGCTCGACCAGCCCGTCGGTGTAGAGAGCCAGCATGGCGCCCGGGGGGAGGGCGACCCGCTGTTCGGTGAATTCCGGCAGATCGGCACCCAACGGTGGCCCCGATCCCGCGGTCAGCGGGCGAACGGTCCCTGCCGGGTCGACGAGCAGCGGGGGGAGATGCCCCGCGCTGGCGAAGGCCAGAGAGTGCTTGAGCGGGTCGTACACGGCGTAGACACAGGTCACGATCGAGTCCTGGGTCAGGTCGCGGACGACGCCGTCGAGCAGCTCAAGCACGTCCGCTGGGGCCAGGTCGAGGCGGGCGTAGGCACGTACCGCCGCGCGCAGCTGTCCCATGACGGCTGCGGCACGCACGCCACGGCCCATCACGTCGCCGATCACGAGCGCGATCCGGCCGGCGCCGAGCTCGATCACGTCGTACCAGTCCCCGCCGACCTCGGTCTCGCCTTCGGCGCGGTAATACACAGCGGTCCGCAGCGCGCCGTGGACAAAGGACGTCGCGGGCAGCAAGCTCCGCTGGAGTTCGGCGGCGATCCGGTGCTCGCGGGCAGCCGACTGTTCGATCACCGCCGCCGTCCGCACCGCTTCCTCGGCTCGTCGCCGTTCGGTGAGGTCCAGGCAGGAGCCGATGTAACCGGTGAATCGGCCCGCCAGGTCGAAGATGGGGCGGCCGACATCGAGTATCCACCGGTAACCGCCGTCCGCATGACGCAGCCGGTACTCTGTTTCGAACGGCTTCCGGTCGTTGAAGGCCTCGCGGTAGAGCGCGACGCAACGGTCGAGATCCGCCGGGTGCACGCCTTCGGCCCAGCCGTATCCCAGCTCCTGCTGAACCGTGCGGCCGGTGAACGAAAGCCAGGTGTTGTTGAAGTAGTCGCATCCGCCGTCGGTGCCGGACCGCCAGATCAGCAGCGGGAAATCGTCGAGAAGGTGCAGGTAGTGCGCGCTCACCTGCCGGGCCCGCTCCAGCTCCAGGTTCGCCCGCACCCGTGCTCGCAGTTCCGCGACCGAGAACGGTTTGGTCAGGTAGTCATCCGCCCCTGCCTCCAGCCCGGTGACCGCGGCGTCTTCCCCCGCGCGTGCCGACAGTACGACTATCGGCAGATGCACCGTTGAAGCGTCCGCGCGGATGGCCGCGAGCAGCGCGAAGCCATCCACCTCCGGCATCATCATGTCGGTGAGTACCAGGTCCGGTGGCGTGTCCCGGATCTGCTGGAGCGCCGCTGTCCCGTTGGCGGCGGCCGTCACGTCATAGTCGCTGGACAACAGCGTGATGAGGTAGTCGCGCATGTCCGCGTTGTCGTCCACGACCAGTACCCGCGGCTGGCCGGTAGCGCTGTCCGGGCGCGGGTGCGCGGCAGTGGGGCGAGCGGACCGATCCTTTTCTTCCGCCGCACCTGTGTTGTCACCGGTGCTGCCGGTGCTGCTAGCGACGTCGACGACGCCGGGCTGCGGCCGGTTGGACCACCGCATCGCCTCGGCGAGGAGCCCATCGACAGACCCGGTGAGGGCAGCGGGGTGCGTGGGCGCCCGTTCAGCCGGTTCGGTGGGGATGACCCTGTCGGTGGGGAGGTGGGTATGACCGAACGGCAGCCGGACGGTGAAGGTGCTACCCGCTCCCAGCGCGCTCGAGACGGTCACCGTGCCGCCCTGCAGGGCAGTGAGTTCGGCGACCAGCGCGAGCCCGATGCCGGCTCCTTCGTGCGAGCGTCCGCCGGCATGCGGGACACGGCGGAACCGCTCGAACAGCCGGTCCTGCTCGGCCGGGTCAATGCCGATGCCGGTATCGGTGACCGTCAGTTCGGCCCAGCTGGCCGAGCCTTCACGCACCGCCGCTACCGAGACGGTGATGCCGCCGTGCAGAGTGAATTTGATGGCGTTTGACAGGAGGTTGATGACGATTTTGTCCCATTGGTCACGGTCGATCCATATCGGCTCGGGTAACGGCGGGCAGTCCATCGTCAGGGTGAGCCCGGCCCTCTCCGCAGCGGCTTGGAACATGCTCACCAGCTCTGCCGTGTGGCCCGCCAGATCGACGGGCTCATACTGGGGCTCCAGGCGGCCGGCTTCGATCCGGGCGAAGTCCAGCAGGTTGTTGACGAGCCGGAGCAGCCGTAGCGCATTGCGGCGGATCAGTTCGACCCGTTCGCGCTGTATGCCCGTGAGCGGGAACCTCTCGTCCACGAGGGCGTCCTGTGCCGGGCCCAGCAACAGCGTCAGCGGTGTGCGGAATTCATGGCTGATGTTGGCGAAGAAAGTCGTCTTCGCCGCGATGAGTTCATCCAGGGCAATCGCGCGATCGCGTTCTGCCGTGTATGCGGCCGCGTTCGACATCGAACTGGTGATCTGATCGGCGGCGAGGGTGAAGAAACTACGGTAGTCCTCGTCCCACGGGCGCTGGGGGCTCACCCCCGCGACGAGGACTCCGCGCGCGCCGATGGCCTGCAGCGGCACGATGAGCGCCTGGCTGGCGACACCGAGTTGTGGCAAGGGCACTGTCAGTCCGTCGATAAGGGCTGGTTCGTCCCTGTCGAACGCGGTACGTGCTTTGGCGACCAACGCGGTACCAGCCGCCTTGATGTCCTCCGTGCCCGCTCCGGCTATGAGGCGGAGGGCGGGCCCGGGGCCGGGTTCAGCCCAGCCATCAGCCGGAGCATCAGCCGGATGAGCCGGATGAGCCGGAACATCAGCCAGATAGAGCAGCGCGAACGGGACATCGGCCCAGGCCTCGCCGAGCACCGTTGCCGCCCGTTCCAGAACTTCCGGGGTGGTCCGTGCCCCGTTCGTACCGGATGCCAGGGAGCGCAGTGTCCGCAGCCGACGCGCGCCGACCACCTGCGCGGTCGTCTCCGTACACGCGCTGAATATACCGCCGATTCGACCTGATTCGTCCCGCAGTGGGCTGTTAGAGAAGGTGAAATAGCATTCTTCCCGATATCCGTGCCGATTCATGGGAAGCATTTCGTCCTGGTAGAGGGAAGCTCCCTCCCCGGCCAGCACCGCGGTCAACATAGGGCCTACCGCATCCCATATCTCCGTCCACACGGCCTCGGCTGGGCGGCCCATCGCGCCCGGATGTTTGGCACCGAGCATTGACAAGTAGGCATCGTTGTAAATCTTCACCAGCTGCGGTCCCCAAAAGATCACTATGGGGAACCGGGATGACAGGCAGATGCCGATGGCTGTCCGCAGGCTCGGTGGCCAGGCCCACGGGGAACCGATCGGTGTCGCGGCCCAGTCCAGGTCACGCATCAGTGCCCCGGTGGTACCGCCGGCGTCGAACATCTGTGCCAATTCCGTCGGGAGCGCCGTCGCCGTCCCGGTAACGGCGGTCCGGCTGCGCTGGTGTTCCGTGCTTACCGAATACGGGTTGACGGGACCTGTACCGGTGGAACGCTCGACAATGATGTTCGGATCCTCCCGGATTACGCCTGACCGGCCAGACGCTCGGCTTCGGCGGTCACGATCAACCTATGTTCTGGTGGCCGATCCCTGCTCTGACGGCACCATGGCCCCCGCATCCGGCCCGTGGCCGGGCCGGACCGCTTCAAGCCCTTCGGTAAAGACCGAGGAGATACCCGCGCGATCCCGATGGAAACCCGTGAGAGCCGACCGAGCCGGGACCGTATCCGGAGCGTGAGCGGCCCGGCTGCGCGGTTCAGGTCGGGCAGCCCCGGCTGGCGTCGGTGGCCGTTTCGCCCCTGGCGCCGAGCGAGGCGACGAATTCCTTGGATGTAACCGGATGCGAGAACATCGGAAAATCATTGGCGATGGCGTTGTCATGCTCTTCCTGGGAGGTCGCCGCGACGCAGTCGGTGAGCGTGAAGACGTTGAAACCCTTCTCGTACGCGGTCCGCATCGTGGACTCCACACAACAGTTGGTCAGGAAGCCGCCAAGCGCGACATTTCTGATTCCTCTGCTCCGCAGGATGAAGTCGAGGTTTGTACTCATGAACGTGTCCAGGCCGCGCTTGCCCTCGACGATGATGTCACCTGCGGCGGGCGTGAGGCCCGCGACGATCCGGGCGCCCCACGAGTCCTTGACGAAGGCGTTGCTCGCCACCACCCCGGCGAGGATGCCGTAGGGCTTCGGGCTAATCTCGCCATAGCCCTTGGCAAACGAGATCGGCGCATGGATGATCGTGGCACCTGCCTGCCGGGCCTGTTCGGCGGCGGCGACCGCGTTGTCGAGCATGCCGGTCCGTTTCATCACATCCGCCACCGCGCTGTGCAGCGCGCCGCCGTCGGTCGTGAAGTCGTTCTGGAACTCGATGAGAAGCACAGCGGTTTCGATCGGGTTCAGGCTCATCCCGTCTCCCATGGCGGCAGCGGATAATGTCTCTCATCTCACACTACCGTCTTGGCTGGCTGTTTCAGAGCGACCGGCGACAGGTGCCGCGGCGCGCGAGGAGCCGCGGCACCGCGGGGCTGGGGGTACTGGTCAGGCAGTTGCCCCGGGGCATGGCCCCTGGGCGGCTACCGGATCTGGTACCGGCGGCACGCCCGCGCTGAGGACGCCCGCGACCACGCGTCGCAGCGCGTCGGAAAAACTGATCTGCTCCTGGGCGGTCAACGGTGCCAGGAGCTGCTGCTCGGCCAGGCGCAGGCGCGCGGTCACATCGCGGAGCCGGGCGAGGCCGGCCTCGGTCGGGCGAACTATGCGGGCCCGTCGGTCGGCTGGATCGGGGCAGCGTCTGACCAGCGTGCCGCGTTCGAGGTCGTCGACCAGGCGAACCATGACGGAACGGTCGACACCGAGGCGGCGGGCGACCTCAAGCTGGTTGCGCTCGCACCCGCCGGCAGTGGCCGAGAGTACCTGGAACCCCCGTAGCCCGCCGGGAAACTCCCCGACCGCGGTCTGCGCCGCCAGCAGGAACCCGTGCAGAGCCTGGCCTAGCAGCCAGCCGAGGTCCTTGTGAAGCTCTTCCGGCAGTGTGACCGCAGGCTCCGTCGCTCCAGCCTGCGCATCTGCGTACTCCACTCGTCCGATCCTACTGTTCGCGGTCTGAGACGGTCTTCCTGTACGATGCGTGTCAACACAGATAATTATGTATTGCTATAGTTTGGTGGCGCATTCATCCGTCCTGACAAGGAGATCATGTGTCCACGCTTCTGCACATCGACTCAAGCGTGAGCCCAGGCTCGGCCTCCCGGGCCGTCGCCGGCCAGTTCGCCGCTGCCTGGGCCGACAGCCACCCCGGTGGCAGCATCATTCACCGTGACCTGTCTATCACGCAGCCTCCCCACCTCAGCTGGGACGCCGTGTCCGCTTCGATGACGCCGGACGAGGCGCGGACGGCGGAGCAGGCCGCGGCCTGGCAGGCCCGTGAGGAGCTCATCGGTGAGCTCGAGGCGGCCGACAACCTGGTCGTGTCCGTCCCGATGTACAACTGGTCGATCACATCGACCCTCAAGGCATGGATCGACGGCGTCATCGTCGTTGGGCGCACAGTCAGCATGACGGGCGGCCCCGGTATCCTCACCGGCAAGCCCGTCACGGTCATCACCGCCCGCGGCGGAGCGTACGGGCCGGGCACCCCCCAGGAGGGCAAGGACTACCAGGAGCCCTACCTCCGGCATATTTTCGGGGCGCTCGGCGCGACCGACATCAGCTTCATCCACGTCGAACTGACGAGGGCTGCGGTCAACCCGGCCATGGCTGACCTCGTCCCGCTCGCCACGCAGTCGCGGGAAGCCGCTGAAAAGGCCGCGCTGGCCCGCGCGGCAGCCTGACCGGTCTGCGCTGGCAGCCCCGGCGAGAGATGCCACCGGCCCCGGCCGGTGCGCTGGGGATAATCGTCATCTGGTGGGAGCTCGGCTGGGATCGTGCGTGTGCCGGTAGCCCCGCGGCCGGTCGCCGAGCCGCTGGGCAGCGGGACTACCGGCGCAACGGCAGCGCCTTGCCCGGGTTGAGAATCCCGCCCGGATCGAGCGCGTGTTTCACGGTGTCGTGCAGTGACTGGGCGACGAGGTCCAGCTCGTCGGCGAGGACATGGCGTTTGATCAGACCGACGCCGTGTTCGCCGGTGACCGTCCCATCGGCTCGCAGCGCCAGCCGGAGCAGGTCGTCGAACGCCGCGAACGCACGGTGGGCGGCATCGGGATCGTCGTGCGGGTAGACGATCGTCGGGTGGAGGTTTCCGTCCCCCGCATGGCCGAACGTACCGATGACGACCTCGCGGTCAGCGGCGATCCGTTCGATACCGCTGATCGTCTCGGTGAGGCGCGAGCGTGGCACCGCGATGTCGTCGAGCAGCCAGGCGCCTAGCCGCTCGAGCGCGGGGAAGGCGAGCCGACGAGCGGTGAGCAGCGCGTCGGCCTGCTCAGCGTCCCGCGAACGGTAGCTTTCAGTGGCACCAGCGGCATCGTACGCGCTGAGGATGGCGTCGGCTTCGCGTTCACCGGCATGTCCCGGCAAGTCGCTCTGCGCGATGAGCAGCGCAGCCGCCGAGGTGTCCAGCCCCATCGGCTGGAAGCGTTCGACCGCTGCCAACGTCGTCGCGTCCATAAGCTCCAGCAGCGATGGCGTGGTCGTCAGCATGATGGCCTCGACCGCTCGGCCGGCGCTGACGAGGTCGGGGAACAGCGCGACGGCGGTGGTCGGCGGTGGTGGTAGTGGACGCAGCCGCAGCCTGGCCTGGGTGACGATGCCGAGCGTGCCCTCGCTGCCGACGAACAGCCCGACCAGATCGTAGCCGGCCACCCCCTTGATGCCGCGACGCCCGATGCTGGTGACGCGCCCGTCAGCCAGCACGACTTCGAGGCCGAGCACGGCGTCGCGGGTGGCGCCGTACTTCACGCAACACAGGCCACCGGCGTTCGTGGCGATGTTGCCGCCGATCGTGCACCACTCCCGTGAAGCCGGGTCGGGCGCGTACAGCAGACCATGCGTGCTGGCTTCGTCGCGGAGCCGTTGGTTGATCACTCCGGGTTCGGCGACCGCGTATCCGTCGGCGGGGCGCATCTCGCGGATCCTGTCCATGCGGTCGAGACACAAGACGATGCAGCCGTCGGTCGCGTTGGCTCCGCCGGAAAGCCCGGAGCCGGCGCCGCGGGGGACCACCGGCACCTGGCGGGAGTGCGCGATCCGCATGACCGCTTGGACCTGTCCGGTGGTACGCGGGAAGACGACGACGGCCGGCTGCCCGGCGTCCGCCCCGGTCGCCTGATCATGACGATAGGAGACAAGAAGATCCGGATCGGTGATTGCCGCACCTTCGGGCAGCACCGCTTCAAGTGCCCTGGCTGTCGCGTCCTCGTTGGTTCGCATGCGTGCCACCCGCTGGCAGTATGCCAGCCACCGGCAGCGGAGCCCGTGCCGGCCCCGTCGGGGCTTGTCCCGCGAACGGTCCCGTTCCGGTTATGGCGCCGTTCCGGTTTGTTGTGTTGTTCCGGTTGTGGCGCCGCTCCGCGCTGCCCGCGGAGCGGGGCGCCGCGCCGATTACCCCGTTCCGGGTTGTCGCGTTACGTCACACTACACTGAGCCATACATCGAGACAGGAGGGCTGGCGTGAAGTTCGAACTACTGAAGGCCCATGGCTCAAGCAACGACATACTCATCGTGGACGGCCGGCCCGACGAGCTTTTCGCGACGGTTGCCGAACTCGTCGGATTTGTTCGGCTCGTCTGTGACCGGCGGGGTCCGCTGGGGAGCGACGGGATCTATTTCGTGGACGATGCGCGGAAAGTACCCGAAGCATTCTTTTTCAATCCGGACGGAACGCCGGCCAAGTTGTGCGGTAACGGCCTGCGGTGTGTCGGCAGGCTGGTCCTCGAACGCCGGGGGGCCGAGGCGCAGGACATCTTGACGGGGGGCGGCCGGTTCCGGGCCGAACGGATCGCGGCGCTGGCTCCCGGTGTCCCGGCCGTGGCCATCGAGCTGCCGCCGGTGACGTTTCGCGCGGCTGACGTCCCGATCGTGAGCCGGACCGCCGAGCATGTCGACACGGTGCTCCCGGCGTTGCACCCATCCCTGCGATTCACCGGTGTCGCCGTGCCGAACTCCCATCTCGTCGCGATTGTTGATGAGTATGACGAGAGTGAGCTGGTGGCCGTGGGCCGCGCGGCGGCGCAACTACCGGAGATTCTCCCGGCTGGTGCCAACGTGTCGTTCGTGCGCCGGCTCCCGGCGCCGCGGGAGATCTTCGTCCGTACCTTTGAGCGGGGAGCCGGGCTGACTCCTTCATGCGGTTCCGGGGTGGTGGCGTCGCGCCTGGTGTATTCCAGGCTTGGGCACGCCGCCGCGGACGAAGCGGTCGTGGTCCGTAACCTGGGTGGCAGCGCGAGATGCCTTGTCACGCCCTCTCCGGATGGTTCTCGGATTCCGCGGCTGGAGGGCAACGCGACCTTTGTCTACCGTGCGGTCGTCGACGTGGAGCGGCTACGCCAGGGAGATCACGGCGAGCTCGACGTTGAGCTGCTGACCGACGAGATCGCAGCCTACGAGCTGTTTTACGAGGACAATCTGAGAGTGGTGCGCGATGGTGGCGTTCCCCTTTGAGGGCCTGTCACCGATTCATCGCCGATCGTGTTTGTGGCGCGATGAGCCCACGCCACCAAGAGGCCAGCGAGGATCCCAGCTGATCTCGGCGACGCCCGACGCGGGGCCTGCGGCCATCGCGTGCTTTTTCTCGTCAGGCGTTTTCCACGGCTCCCGAGGCAGAATCACGCGATGGCCGTCATGTGTCCTGAAATGCCATGTGTCCTGAAACGCGGCCATCCTATATCACAAAGATATTATTCTTATGATATAGGATACTGGGATCAGGAGGCGTGAACCAGCCGCGTCAAGCGATGCGATCGGCGGGACCGGACTTGATGGCCTCCACGAGTTGCCCCAGTTTCTCCTCGGGCAGGTTCTTCGCCAGGTCGGCTTCACTGATCATGCCTATCAGCTGGTTGTTCTCGATCACGGGAAGACGCTTGACCCGATGCTCCATCATCCGGCGCATGACCTCGTCAAGGTCTGCCTCCGCGTCGATGTAGAACGGTCGGCCCTGCCCCAGGTCCCGGGCCCGCGTTGACGTGGGGTCCTTTCCCTCGGCAAGACATCTGATCACGATGTCGCGGTCGGTGATGATTCCATGGAGTTTGTTGTCCTCGCCGCAGATCGGCAGCGAACCCACGCCGAGGTCCCGCATCTTGCGGGCGGCATCCACGAGAGTCTCGGTTTCGCCGATGCATTCGGCATCCCGATGCATGATCTGATGTGCGGTGGTCATGCGGATCCCCTCTCCTGCTGATCAGACCTGCCGGCCCGGAACGATCGATCGCATGCGCTGTGTCGCCGACCACCTCGAGCGCTCCGGGCTGTCTGGGGCCGTGACCACGCGAGCCGGGCAGCTGGTTTTCGGGACACACACCCCGGGTGCCTACCCCGCATCCGCAGCCGCATGCCGC
This sequence comes from Protofrankia sp. CiT1, assembly GCF_917627335.1. NCBI lineage: Bacteria > Bacillati > Actinomycetota > Actinomycetes > Frankiales > Frankiaceae > Protofrankia > Protofrankia sp. CiT1. Next base: position 9,999 of record NZ_CAKJTP010000140.1, read on the forward strand.
GGACGAACAGACCTTCTCGGCTGGGATGCCCTCACCGCCGGCGGTCCGCCCGGTCACGTGGGTACTCCGTGACTGCCCCGGCCCGTGCCTGGCTTAGAGCGCCCGGCAATAGGGATGTGGATCAAGGAGCGGGGCTGAGGTGCGTACATCGCAAGGCGGCGGAGGGAGCCACCGGAGGTGTTGGGTGGCGACTGACGACAACGAGGCGAGGCGCCGTCTGGCGCCGGCAGACCCTGGACGAACTTCCGGCGGCGACCACTAAGG
>NZ_CAKJTP010000141.1:0-10252 GCF_917627335.1 Protofrankia sp. CiT1
ATGGGGAATCTTTCAACTCCCACCCGGAGCATTTTTCTAAGCTACTGTTGGAATCCAGTCGAGTCAGACCATTCCGGACTATCCGGCGGAAGCCTCGACGGCTACCTTCGATCACTCGCAGAGAGTGTCGAGCCGGGGTTGGGGCCACCGGCGCTTCTCGGCTTCGGTGTCTCCCGGCTGTCCGCCGGCAAGGAGAACATTACGGGTGCAGAGCGGGAACGTCAAATGTCAACGGCTTCTCGATCTGTTACCTACATCACATCGCCTGAATGTCGTCTTGACCAACCTGTCTGCTATGGGACCATCGGGGGCTGTTGCCGCCGCGCCGGCCCCGCTCCTGATCAGCCGGTCGACCGGTCGACCGGTCGGCATTCCCGTCACGTCGCGGGCCCGACTCCTGACGGGGCCGCCGCGACCCCGTCAGGAGCGGCCTGCCAGACACGTGGTCGCCAGATGTTCATCCAGCGGTCATCTATTGATGATCTGCTCTCGTCTGAAGGCCGTCAGAAGCTCTTTGCCCACTCACGGTCACGTACGAGCCGTTCGGTGATTGCCGCGAGCTGTTCGCGTACCCGGGCCGGAGCTGTCCCGCCCGGAGCCGAACGAGCCTCCAGCGCGCCTTGGACGGAGAGCACCGTGCGCACGCCCGGAGCCAGGCGCGGGTTGATGGCCGCCAGGTCGTCGTCACCGACCTCGTCGAGTCCCACCTCACGCGCGGCGCACCAGGCCACCAGTTGCCCGACCGCCTCGTGCGCCTCCCGAAACGGCACTCCACACCGGACGAGGTACTCAGCCACATCCGTGGCCAGCGCAAACCCCTCGGGAGCGGCCGCGGCGAGACGCTCCCGGTGTATCCGCATGGTCCCCACCGTGCCCGTGGTCGCCGGCAGTACCAGCAGCAGGGTGTCGACCGCGTCGAACACCGGCTCCTTGTCCTCCTGCAGGTCACGGTCATACGCCAGCGGCAGGCCCTTGAGCACGACGAGCAGTCCGGTGAGCGCGCCGATCAGCCGGCCGGACTTGCCCCGCGCGAGCTCGGCGACATCCGGGTTCTTCTTCTGCGGCATGATCGAACTACCGGTGGCGAACGCGTCGTCCAGCTCGACCCAACCGAACTCCCGGCTCGTCCACAGAACGATCTCCTCGCCGAGCCGGGACAGGTGCACACCGATCAGCGCGGCCGCGAACAGGAACTCCGCGACGAAATCACGGTCGGAGACCGCGTCGATCGAGTTCGCGAAGGCCGAGTCGAAACCGAGCTCCCGCGCGACGCCGTGCGGGTCGAGCGGGAGCGAGGAACCGGCCAGCGCGCCCGCGCCCAGACTGCACACGGCGGCACGCCGGTCCCAGTCCCGTAACCGGTCCACATCACGCGCGAACGCGTGGACGTGGGCGAGCAGCTGATGGGCGAACGAGATCGGTTGGGCATGCTGGAGGTGGGTCATCCCGGGTGCCGGCGTGTCCACCTGCGCCGCCGCCTGGTCGACGAGAGCTAGTTGCAGGTCGACGAGACACCCTGCCACCTGCCGGGCGTGCTCCCGCAGATACATCCGAAGATCGGTGGCTACCTGATCGTTACGGCTTCGCCCCGCCCGCAGCTTGCCCCCAAGGGTGCCGAGGCGCTCGAGCAGACCCCGTTCCAGGGCCGTGTGCACGTCCTCATCGTCAACCGTCGGTCGGAAACGACCGGTTCGCACGGCTTCGGACAGATCGTCCAGGGCCGCGAGGACGGCGGTGAGCTCACCGTCGTCGAGCAGGCCGGCGCGGTGCAGCACGCGGGCGTGCGCGCCCGAGGCCCGCAGGTCGTACGGGGCGAGCCGCCAGTCGAACTGGACGCTGACCGACAGGCGCGCCAGCGCCTGCGCCGGACCGCCGGCGAAACGACCACCCCACAGCCGGGTCGGCGGCGCGGACGCCGATGGCCCTGAGCCCGGTGGTTCGCAGGCCGATGTGCTCACCGGGACAGCCGCTGTTCACGAGCTGACCACACCGTGGTCGGCAGGCCCCACAGGTCGATGAAACCCCGTGCGTCACGCTGATCGAACTGGTCGCCCGCGTCGTAGGTCGCGAGAGCGTGGTCGTAGAGACTCGCCTCGCCACGCCGTCCGACCACCTGGGCCACACCACCGGCGAGCCGGATCCGGACATCGCCGGTGACCCGGGCGCTCGTGGAGTCGATGAACGCGTCCAGCGCCGCCCGCAATGGCGAGTACCACAGGCCGTCGTAGACAAGCTCGCCCCAGCGCTGGTCCACCCCCCGCTTGAACCGGGCGGCCTCGCGCTCGAGGGTGAGGTCCTCCAGGTCACGATGCGCGGTCAGCAGGGTGATCGCCGCCGGGCATTCGTAGATCTCCCGGCTCTTGATCCCCACCAGCCTGTCCTCGATCATGTCAATGCGCCCGACGCCCTGTGCACCGGCGCGGCGGTTCAGCTCGGCGATCAGGTCCACGAGAGGAAGGGCCCGGCCGTCCAGAGAGAGCGGCAGCCCGTCGACAAAACCGATGGTCACCTCGTCCGGCTCCCCCGCGGTGGTCGGGTCAGCGGTGTAGACGAAGACATCCTCCGGGGGCTGCGCCCACGGGTTCTCGAGCACGCCGCACTCGGCCGTACGGCCCCACAGGTTCTGGTCGATCGAGTAGGGCGAACGCGCGGTCACATCGATCGGCAGGTTGCGCTCGTCCGCGAACGCGATCGCCTTGTCCCGCGTCATCCCCGAATCCCGCACCGGCGCCAACACCGACAGGCCCGGGGCAAGAGCCATCACGCCCACCTCGAAACGCACCTGGTCGTTGCCCTTGCCGGTGCAGCCATGCGCGATGACTCCAGCGCCGAAGGTGCGGGCTGCCTCGACGAGGTGACGGACAATGACAGGCCGCGACAAAGCCGAGATCAACGGATAGCGGTCCATGTAGAGAGCGTTGGCCCGGATGGCCGGGGCCACGAACGACTGGGCGAACTCCGCGCGGGCATCGACCACGACGGATTCCACCGCCCCGCAGGCCAGCGCCCGTTGCCGGATCAGCTCAAGATCCTCACCACCCTGGCCGACGTCAACGGCCAGCGCGACCACTTCGGCGCCGGTTTCAGCACCGATCCAACCGATAGCCACGGACGTGTCCAAGCCGCCCGAATACGCGAGTACGACGCGGTCGGTCACTACGGATCAACCTTTCCACAATCATCAGGGCTGCCTGCCGCGCCAGAAAAGCCAACGCCACGCCGCACTCAGCCAGATATTTTCAGATCATCACACCAGGATTGCAAAAAATTATTTTGCTCTGTGTATCAGGCCGGCGGGACTTGGCCGGCCAGGTCGGCAGATGGGCCGTTGACAGGTGAACCACGGGAGCGCCCGTCCGCAAGATCGAGCAGCCGTGCGGCGAGTTCGGGGCCGGTGGGGTCGGTACCGCCAGCCGGATCAGCAACGGCGATCAATGCCGGCCGGCAGATCACCAGGACTGTGTCATCGCCAGCGATGGTGCCCATGACCTCTGGCAGCCCCGCCCGGTCCAGCGCCGAGGCGAACAGTTGCGCCGCACCCGGCGGGGTCCGCAGGACAAGCAGGTTCCCGTTGGCCTCCGCCGAAACGAGCAGATCCTCACAGAGCCGGCCGAGCGGCAGCCGCACGGACTCGGTCGGCGCCAGGTTGACATCGACGGCATACACCAACGCACCATCCGGGCCACGCACCTTGGTCGCGCCGAGATCCTCCAGATCACGGGACAGCGTCGCCTGGGTGACCTGGATGCCCTCCGCCGCCAGCAACCGAGCCAGCTCCGTCTGCGAACGCACCCGCTGGCGGGCTATCAGGGCCGCAAGCCTCGCCTGCCGCGCGTGCTTGGTCAGCGGCGCGGCAGCGTGCCGGGAAACCCTGGGTACCTGGGTGCTCATACGGCGGCCTCCGTGGCGAGCACCGCGGGGAGCACCGCGGGGAGCACCAGCGGCCAAGGAGCCTGGCGAAGGAGGACGCCGGGGCACACCATCACGGCGTGACCTTGCCAGCCAGCGCCCGGGGGGACGGCCGCGAGACCGGATCGGTCTGGTCGAGCAGAAACGCCAGCAGCGCTTTCTGGGCATGCAGCCGGTTCTCGGCCTGGTCGAAGACAACCGACCGGGGGCCGTCGAGGACGGAACCCGTGATCTCAAGGCCACGGTGCGCTGGCAGGCAGTGCATAATGATCACATCAACGGCGGCGGCCTCCACCACCTTCTCATCGAGCTGATACGGCTGAAAGACCAGCGACCGGCTGTCAGCTTCGCTCTCCTGGCCCATCGAGGCCCAGACATCGGTGTACAGCACGTCCGCACCGGACGCGGCTTCCCGCGCGTCGTGCGTCACGCTGATCGCGCCGCCAGTCCTCGAACAGATCTCGGCTGCCTGCCGCAGCACCTGCTCGAAGGGCTCGTATCCGGGCGGCGAGGCCACCCGGACCCGCATGCCGGCAAGCGCGCCAGCCAGCACCAGCGAATGCGCGACGTTGTTGCCATCCCCGAAGTAGGCAAGGGTCAGCCCAGCGAGGGTGCCGCGGTGCTCCCGGATCGTCTGCAGGTCCGCGAGCGCCTGACACGGATGAGCATGATCGGAAAGAGCGTTGACCACGGGCACCGAGGCCGCCGCCGCCATCCGCTCCAAGCGGTCCTGCGCGAACGTCCGCACCACGATCGCGTCGACATACCGGCTGAAGACCGCAGCCGTGTCCTCGATGGACTCGCCTCTGCCCAGCTGGGTGGCGGCCGCATCCACGACCACGGGGTGGCCACCGAGCTCGGCCACGGCGACGTCGAACGACATCCGGGTGCGGGTGGACGGTTTCTCGAACAGCAACGCCACCGAGCGGCCAGCAAGTGGCCTGGGCCCAGCGTCGCGCACCCGGCGGGTCGCCTTCACACGGTCGGCCGCGTCGAGCAGGGCAGCCTGTTCATCCGGCGTCAGGTCGGTGTCGAGGAGAAAGTGTCGGATGGTCATGAGGTGGCCTCCAAAGCGAGCATCGCAGCGAGCGCCAGCGAACGAGGAGCGCAGCGGCGGAGGACACCGGGACACACCGTCATGCGCAGACCTTAGAGTCTTCGGCCGCGGTCAGCGCCGCTCGGCCGATCGCGGGCAGCGCCGCGACAAACGTGGCCGCCTCAGCGGCCGAGAGCACCAACGGCGGGGCGAGCCGCACCGCGTCCGGACTGACGGCATTGACCAGGAAACCCGCATGGCAAGCGGCGGTTTCGAAGGCGGCGGCGAACGGCGAGTTCAGCTCGATCGCCAGCCACAGCCCACGGCCGCGGACCCCCACCACGCCCGGCACACCGGCGTCGAGGATCCCGTCGGTCAGGACGCGCCCGACCTCCACCGCGTTCGCGATCAGTCCGTCCCGCTCGATGGTGTCGAGCACCGCGAGCGCGGCCGCGCAGACAATCGGCCCCCCGCCGAACGTGCTGCCATGGTCGCCGGGGCGCAGGAGCTGGCCGGCCGGGCCGAACCCGACGCAGGCTCCGATCGGCAGGCCGCCGCCGAGTCCCTTGGCCAGGGTCACGATATCGGGGACGATCGCCTCGCTCTGGTGCAGAAACCAGGTTCCGGCCCGGCCGATACCGCTCTGGATCTCGTCAAGGACGAGCAGCGCGCCGGCCCGGTCGCAAATGGCACGGGCCGCTCGCAGGTAGCCGGGCGGCGGCGGGATCACCCCTGCCTCGCCCAGCGTCGGCTCCAGGAAGACCGCGGCGGTACGGTCGCTGACCGTCGCCGCCAGGGCGGCGATATCGCCATAGGGAACAAAGCGTGCGCCGGGCAGCAGCGGTTCGAACAGCGCCCGTTTGGACGCCTGGCCAGTAATCGACAGAGCGCCTAGAGTACGTCCGTGAAAAGATCCATCCGCTGCGACGATCTCGGTGCGGCCGGTCCGCCGAGAGATCTTGATGGCCGTCTCGTTGGCCTCCGCGCCCGAGTTGCAGAAGAACACCCGACCAGCGACGCCCAGCAGTCCCAGCAGCCGCTCGGCCAGGGCGACCTGCGGTTCGTTCACATAGAGGTTGGAGACATGGCCGAGGCGCCCGACCTGATCGCACACCGCGGCCTGCACCGCCGGGTGGCAGTGGCCGAGGGCGCTGACTGCGACCCCGGCGATCAGGTCGAGATACTCGCGCCCGTCCGCGTCCCACACCCGGGTGCCGGCACCGCGTTCCAACGCGATCCGTGGGCGGCCGTAAGCCGCCATGATCACAGCATCCCGGCGATCGAGCAGGTCAGCGTTCATGAGGCTCCTCCTACGGTATGCACGGACGTGGCGGCGGGTACAGCGGCCGCTGTGGTCGCGGCGGTGTCCACCGTGGCCGCAGCTGGCGTGATCAGAGTCCCGATCCCGTCATCGGTGAAGACCTCCAGCAGAACGGCGTGTGCCACTCGGCCGTCAAGGACGTGGGCCTGCGGCACGCCACCGTGCACGGCTCGCAGGCAGGCCTCCATCTTCGGGATCATCCCGGTGGTCAGCGTCGGCAGGAGGGCAGCGAGCTCCGCCACGGACAGCTCGCTGATCACCTCGTCGCTGTGCGGCCAGTCCGCGTACAGGCCCTCGACATCGGTAAGGATGACCAGCTTCGCCGCGCCGATCGCGGTAGCCAGAGCGGCCGCGGCAATGTCGGCGTTGACGTTGTAGACCCCGTCGTCGATCCCCCGGGCGACGGTGGCGACCACCGGGACCTTGCCGGAGTCCAGCAGCGCCGTCAGGGTCTCCGGGGCGACCTGGACGACGTCCCCGACCAGCCCGATATCGATCTCGCGGCCGTCCACGACCGCCGGTTTGCGCCGCGCGGTGAGCAGGTTGGCATCCTCACCGGACAGGCCCACCGCGAACGGGCCGTGACTGTTGATCAATCCAACGACATCCCGGTTGACCTGGCCGACCAGGACCATCCGGACGATCTCCATCGTCTCCGGAGTGGTCACCCGCAGGCCACCGGCGAACACCGACTCGACACCGAGCCGGGCCAGATGGGCGGTGATCTGCGGCCCGCCCCCGTGGACCACGACCACCCGCAGGCCCGCGTAGCGCAGGAACACGACGTCCGCGGCGAACGCCTCCCGCAGCACCGGGTCGGTCATGGCGTGGCCGCCATATTTGATCACAATGGTGGAACCGTGGAACCGCGACAGCCAGGGCAGCGCCTCGATCAGCACGGTGGTCTTGGCCAGCGCGGCATGCCCCCGGGCCAGCGCCGGGGGCCGGCCCGCCCCCGGTACAGCGGTCATGTCGAGTACGCCGAGTTCTCGTGGACGTACCCGTCGGTCAGGTCGTTCGTCCAGACCGTCAGTTCACTGGGGCCGGCGTGCAGGTCGATCCGGATGGAGACCTCCCGGCCGGTCAGGTCGACGAGTTCGCGCGGCTCCCCCGGCCCGCCCGCCCGGCACACCCACACTCCGTTGATCGCGACGTCGAGCGCGTCCGGTTCGAAGGATGCGCGGGTGGTGCCCACGGCCGCGAGCACCCGGCCCCAGTTCGGGTCGTTGCCGTAGAGCGCGCACTTGAGCAGGTTGCAGCGCGCGACCGACCGGCCGACCTCCAGCGCGTCGGCCTCGTCGGCGGCACCGGTAACGGTGATCGCGATCGTCTTGGTCGAGCCCTCCGCGTCGGCGAGCAGCTGCCCGGCCAGGTCAGCGCAGGACTCGGTCACCAGGCCAGCGAGCGTTTCCGCGGATACCCGCACGCCGGACGCACCGTTGGCCAGCAGCAGCACGGTGTCGTTGGTCGACATGCAGCCGTCGGAGTCCACCCGGTCGAAGGTGGTACGGCAGGCGTCCCGCAGCAAACGGTCGGCGGTGACCGGGTCGACGACCGCGTCCGTGGTCAGCACCACGAGCATCGTGGCGAGCGCCGGCGCGAGCATCGCGGCGCCCTTGGCCATCCCGCCGACCGTCACTCCACCAGCCGCGCGCACAACCTGTTTGCTGACGGTGTCGGTCGTACAGATCGCCTCGGCCGCCGCCGGCCCGCCGGTGGCCGACGCCCCGGCCACCGCCTTGGTAACGCCGGGCAGCAGCAGATCCATGGGGAGCCGTATCCCGATCAACCCGGTCGAGCAGACGGCGACCTCGCCCGCACCCATCCCCAGCAGGCCGGCGGTGTGCTCGGCGGTGCGATGGGTGTCGGCGAAACCGGCAGGCCCCGTACACGCGTTGGCACCGCCGGAGTTCAGCACGACCGCCCGCAGCCGGCCGTCCGCGAGCACCTGACGTGACCAGATGACGGGCGCGGCCTGCACCCGGTTGCCGGTGAACACACCCGCGGCCGTGTCCGACGGACCGCCGTTGACGACAACCGCGACATCCGGACGCCCGGACGGCTTGAGCCCAGCCGCCACTCCTGTGGCCCGAAACCCCCCCGGGGCAGTCACGCTCACAGCCTTACACCCATGATCGCTCCTTACTGCGTCGGTATGAAAAGCCACTGTCAGCAGGGCCGAATGCGAATGATTGAATTCAGGCGGCGGACGCCGGATCCTCACCGCGGGCCAGCCAGGCCAGCCAGGCCAGCCGGTCGGAGGTCGAGGGGCAGGAGCCGAGGAGGTTAGGGGCCGGCAGGTTACGGCGCGATGCCCGACGATGTAAGGCCGCTGGTCTCCGGCAGGCCGAGCATGAGGTTCGCGCACTGCAGCGCCTGGCCGGCAGCGCCCTTGCACAGGTTGTCGACGGCAGCGACAACCACCGCCCGCCCGCTCTCGTGATCGGCGGCGACCTGCAGGTGGACGGCGTTGCCGCCCAGCGTCGCCGCGGTGCGGGGCCAGCGCCCCGGCGGCAGGACCCGGACGAAGGGCTCGCCCGTGTAAGCCGCGTCCAAGGCGTCGCGGAGCATATCGGTGGTGACCGCCGAGCCGAGCCGAGCGGTACAGGTGGCGAGGATGCCGCGCGGTGTCGGCGCCAGGACCGTCGTGAACGACATGGACACGGGCGTGTGCACCAGACCGCGCAGCGCCTGGAGGATCTCCGGGCGGTGCTGGTGGCGTCCGACCCGGTAAGCGGTCAGGTCATTCATGACCTCGCTGCCGAGCAGGTTCGCCTTGACCGACCGTCCCGCGCCCGAGGTGCCACTGGCCGCCACCACCACGATGTCCTCGGTGTCGACCAAGCCCGCGCCCAGCAGCGGCGCGAGGGCGAGCGTGACCGCGGTGGGAAAACAGCCCGGGGCCGCGACGCGGGTGCTGGCACGGATCGCCGCCCGTGCGCCGGGCAGTTCCGGCATCCCGTACGTCCAGGTTCCCGCATGGTCGCCGCCGTAGACCCGCAGCCAGGCCTCGGCGTCGGCGAGCCGGTGGTCCGCTCCGAGATCGACCACGCGGACGCCATCCGGCAGTGTCGCCGCGACAGCGCCGGACCTGCCGTGCGGGAGCGCAAGAAACACAATGTCGGCGTCGACGCTGGCAAGAGCCGACACGTCGGCGAAGACCCGGCCGGTGAGATCGGGGAGATGCGGATGGACGTCGGTGACGTCCTGCCCGGCCGACGAACCCGCCGCCAGTGGGCCGATCTCGATCTCCGGATGCCCGAGCAGCAGGCGCAGCAGCTCCCCACCCGCGTAACCACTCGCTCCCGCCAACGCCGCTGTCATCCCCATGACTGAAAACTTATACACACATCATCATGATCATGCAAGCATGTCAGCAGCCGTTCCCGGCCCGCCGCACGGAGACGACCGCCCGTCCCGCAACGCCGGGCGAGCTGCCAGTACGCGAATAGCTCACAGCGACCGCATGCCTGCCGGGGCAGGCAGCCGCCAGCGTCATGGCGGATGCTCCGATGCCGAGAGCGCGCTGTACGCAGTCGTGCGGCTCGACACCTCGGCGCGCCTGCCCATAGAGGTCATCCACTGGTTCGGGTCGGCACGGGCCGCAGGCTGGTGGGCCCGCACCGCCAGCTCGGTGATCTGTGCCTCGAGGTCCTCACGGGAAGCGAAGTCGCCACAGCGCACCAGTCGACGGGTCAGGACACCGAACCACTGCTCGATCATGTCCAGCCCGGAGGCGTGCTTCGGGGTGGCCGCGCCTCGGCCTCTGTCGGCACCCGGGTGACCGTGACATGGGACCATTCTTCGGCCTGTCCGGGCGGCGGGACCGCGGTCGCGGTCGCCACGACCGCCAGCCGAGCCGACGGCCCGTCTTTCATGGTCGCATGAGCGACCTCGATGGCTGGCTCGCGATACGCGACGATCGAGGGACCGGCCTCCAGATGCGCCTGCCGGCTAGCCGAAGAGCTGGTCGAGGGTGTCGGCGG
>NZ_CAKJTP010000142.1:0-10150 GCF_917627335.1 Protofrankia sp. CiT1
ACGGCGCCGGCTGACCAGTCGATGTACGGGGAGGGCTCGTCGACGTGCAGGGTCTGGGGGAGCACCTCGTGCCGCATCGCCTCCACCATTTTGATCACGCCGGCCGCGCCGGCGGCGGCCTGCGCGTGGGCGATGTTCGACTTGAGCGATCCCAGCCACAGCGGCTGGTCGCCGGGCCGGTCCTGGCCGTAGGTGGCCAGCAACGCCTGTGCCTCGATCGGGTCGCCCAGCCGGGTGCCGGTCCCGTGCGCCTCGACCGCGTCCACCTGGGCGCCGGAAAGCCCGGCGTTGGCCAGCGCCTGGCGGATGACGCGCTGCTGGGACGGGCCGTTCGGCGCGGTCAGCCCATTGGACGCGCCATCGGAGTTGACCGCCGAGCCCCGGACCACCGCCAGCACCCGGTGGCCGAGGCGGCGGGCATCGGAGAGCCGTTCCAGGAGCAGCAGGCCCACCCCCTCGCCCCAGCCAACGCCGTCGGCCGCGGCGGCGAACGCCTTGCTCCGGCCGTCCGGTGACAGGGCACGCTGCCGCGAGAGCTCCACCCAGGCGGCCGGTGAGGACATCACCGTCACACCACCTGCCAGCGCGAGGTCGGACTCGCCCGTGCGCAGCGACTGCGCAGCCAGGTGCAGGGCCACCAACGACGAGGAGCAGGCCGTGTCCACGGTCACCGCCGGGCCCTCGAAGCCGAACGTGTAGGAGATCCGGCCCGACGCGACACTGCCCGAGCTGCCGTTGCCGAGGAAGCCCTCAAGCGCGGCGGGCGCCTCATCCAGCCGCGGGGCATAGTCGTGGTACATGACACCGGCGAAGACCCCGGTCCTGCTCCCGCGCAGCGAGGATGGGTCGATACCGGCCCGCTCGAGCGCCTCCCAGGTGGTTTCCAGCAACAGGCGCTGTTGCGGGTCGGTCGCCAACGCCTCGCGTGGGGAGATCTCGAAGAACCCCGCGTCGAAATCCCCGGCGCCGTGCAGGAAGCCGCCGTGGCGCGTGTACGACGTGCCGGTGTGGTCCGGGTCCGGGTCGAACAGTTCCTCGATGTCCCAGCCCCGGTCGGTCGGGAAAGCCGAGACCGCGTCCCCGCCGGCCGCGACCAGCCGCCACAACGCCTCCGGCGAGTCCACCCCGCCGGGAAAGCGGCAGGCCATCCCCACGATCGCGATCTGCTCGTCCGACCCGGGCCCGGACGCGGCGGCCACGGCGGCCACCTGCGACGCGCCATGGGCACCCAGCAGTTCCGATCGCAGGTAGGTGATGACCGCCGCCGACGTTGGATAGTCGAAGGTGAGGGTGGACGGCAGCCGCAGCCCGGTGGCGGCGCCCAGGCGGTTACGGAGTTCGATCGCGGTGAGGGAGTCGAGCCCGAGGTCGGAGAACGCGCGTTCCGCGCTGAGCGCCCGCGTGTCCGCGTGTCCGAGAACAGCGGCCACCTCGGTGCGTACGAGGCCGAGGAGGAAGGCGTCCCGTTCGGATTCCGGAAGGCCGGCGAGGCGTTGCGCGACCGACGACGATCCGGTGACGGCCACCCCGGCCTGGGCGGTCCGCCGCGCGGGCCGGACCAGTCCACGCAGGAGCGGAGCCACCGTCCGCGTCGCCGCGCGAGCGCGCAGGCCCGCGAGGTCGAGCGGGGCCGGCGCCAGGAGCGCGTGGTCGAGGCGCAACGCGGCGTCGAACAGCTCCAGGCCCTCGGCGGAGGACAACGGCTTGATCCCGGTGCGGGCGATCCGGTCGTGGTCACTTTCGGTGAGGTCGCCGGTGATCCCGCTGGCGTTGCCCCACAGGCCCCAGGCGAGCGAGACAGCGGGCAGCCCACCCGCGCGGCGGTAGGCGGCCAGCGCGTCCAGGAACGTGTTGGCCGCGGCGTAGTTCCCCTGGCCTGGGCTGCCGAGAATCCCGGCGGCAGAGGAGAACAGCACGAACGCGGCGAGATCGCTGCCGGCGGTGAGTTCGTGCAGGTTCCAGGCCGCGTCGACCTTGGGGCGCAGTACCCCGTCCACCCGTTGTGGGGTCAGCGATTCGACGACACCGTCGTCGATCACGCCAGCGGTGTGGATGACCGCGGTCAGGGGATGGCCGGCGGGGATCGTGGCGAGGATGCCGGTGAGGGATGCGCGGTCGGCGGCGTCGCCGGCGCGGATGGTGACTGCCGCGCCGAGCCCGGTGAGTTCGGCGTGCAGCTCGCCGGCACCGGGGGCGTCGGCACCCCGTCTGCTGGTCAGAAGCAGATGACGGACACCGTGCTCGGTGACCAGATGCCGCGCGAGCGCGGCGCCCAGCGCCCCGGTACCACCGGTGATCAGTACCGTGCCCGTGGGCTCCCAGGGCGTCCCGTCGAGGTGTTCGCTGCCAGGGTCACCACTGTCGTCGGTGTGGTGACTGTCGCTCTTGGTGGTGGCTGCGGTGGTGGCGCTGAGGGCGGGTACCCGGGCCAGCCGCGGCACGTGCACGGCGCCAGCGCGGACCGCGAGCTGTGGTTCGTCGCTGTCGCCGGCCGTGGCCAGCGCGGCCGGTAGCGCTCGGATGGACCGCTCGTCATCGTCGATGTCGAGCAGGATGATCCGGCCAGGATGTTCGGACTGGGCCGAACGGACCAGGCCCCAGACGGGGGCGGCCGCGAGATCGGGCGTCTCGTTGCCGACGGCTACCGCGCGGTTGGTGACGACGACGAGGCGCGACGACTCACGGCCGGGGTGAGCGAGCCATTCCTGTACCCGGGCGAGCACCTGGTGCGTCGTAGCGTGCGCCGCCCGCGCGACATCCGGGCTTTCGACATTGTCTGGGCGCGACGGCGGGAGGCCCGATACGAAGACCAGCGCGGGTGCGGGTCCAGCCGGCTTCAAGGCCGCAGCGAGGCCGGCGAAGACCCTCGTCTCGGCGCCGGTGTCCTGTAGCACAGCGCGCAGCGCCTGTGCATCGTCTTCGACGACGGCCCACACCGGCCGCAACGGTTGGGATGTCACGGCCACGGCCACCGTCGCCCAGTCGAGGCGGAACAGCGAGTCCTGGCGCGCCGTGCGCGCGGCGCCCAGCTGTTCGGCTGAGACAGGCCGTGACAGCAACGACCCGATGGAGATCACCGGTGCGCCGGTTCCGTCGGCCGCCTGAACGGAGAAGGCCTCGGAACCGGCGTCGGACAGCCGTACCCGCAACGCCGACGCGCCGGAGGAGTACAGGCGCACATCCGTCCATGCGAACGGCAGCCGACTGGATCCCGCCGGAGTGTCATGCGATCCGGCGGCGGCGGCGTGCAGGGCGGCGTCGAGCAGTGCCGGATGCACGCCGAAGGAGGCGGCGTCAGCCTGCAGCTCGTCGGGAAGAGCGACCTCGGCGAAGATTTCCCGGTCGCGTCGCCACGCGGCGCGCAGCCCCTGGAACAGCGGCCCGTACGGCAGGCCCGCCGTTGCCAGATCCTGGTAGATCTCCCCGACGTCGACCGGGTCCGCGCCCTGCGGAGGCCATTCATTCAGAGCGGCGGATGCCGCTGCCGCGCCGGTGCCGAGGAACCCACCGGCGTGCCGGGCCCAGCCGGTGTCCGCGGTGGCGTCCTGCGGCCGCGAGTACACGGTGACCGGACGCCGGCCCGCCTGCTGCTCCGGCGCTCCCACGGCCACCTGCACCTGCACCCCGCCGTGTTCCGGCAGGATCAGCGGCGATTCGATGATCAGCTCTTCCAGAGTGCCGTAGCCGACCTCGTCACCGGCGCGGATCGCCAGTTCTACGAATGCCGTACCTGGAACCACGACTGCCCCGTGCACAACATGATCGGCCAGCCATGGATGTGTCCGCAGCGACAGGCGTCCCGTGAACAGGAACCCGTCGACGTCGGCCAGAGCTACCGCCGCGCCGAGCAGCGGATGCCCAGCCGGCCCCAGACCGAACGCGGAGAGGTCCCCGGTCGCCGGTGACGGGTCGATCCAGAACCGCTGGCGCTGGAAGGCGTACGTCGGCAGTTCCACCCGCCGCGGGTTCAGGCTGGAGAACAGCGCGTGCCAGTCCACGGCGGTGCCGTGGGCGAAGGCGTGGGCCAGCGCGGTGAGGAGCGTGCCGGGTTCCGGGCGGCCGCGGTGCAGTACCGGCGCGAGCACCGGCGCCGGGGCGTCGGTACCGCCGGATTGTCCGGTGAGTGTTTCCCGCGCCATGGCGGTCAGTACGCCGTCCGGGCCGAGCTCGAGGTATGTGGTGACACCGGCGGTTTCCAGCTGGCGGACGACGTCGGCGAACCGGACCGTGTGACGGACGTGGCGCACCCAGTATTCGGCGCTGCCGAGCTCCTCGGCGCTGGCGAGCCGCCCGGTCAGGTTGGACACGACCGGTATCCGCGCTGGATGGTAGGAAAGCCCTTCGGCTACGTGCCGGAACTCCGCCAGCATGCCGTCCATCCGGGACGAGTGGAAGGCGTGGCTGACCCGCAGCCGCCTGGTCTTGCGGCCGGCTTTGTCGAACTCGCGGGCGATGTCGACCGCCAGGCTCTCGTCACCGGAGATGACGACGGAGCGCGGCCCGTTGACCGCCGCGATGTCGACGGTGCCGTCGGTGTTCCGTCCGGCGAGCGCGGTGCGTACCTCGTCTTCCGCCGCCTCAATGGCGATCATCGCGCCGTCGGTGGGAAGGGCCTGCATGAGCCGGGCGCGCGCCGCGACGAGCGCGGCCGCGTCGGCGAGCGACAGCACCCCGGCGACGTGCGCGGCGGTGAGCTCGCCGATGGAGTGTCCGGCGAGATAGTCCGGCCGTACCCCCCACGACTCGAGCAGCCGGAACAGCGCGACCTCGAGCGCGAACAGCGCCGTCTGGGTGTACACGGTCTGGTGCAGCAGGCCGGTGTCCCGCGTCTCGAACACGACGTCGCGGACCGAATGATCCACCCACCCTGCCAGGTGCCGGTCCAGTTCGGTGCTCGCGGCGTCGAACGCGGCCGCGAAGACCGGGTACGCCTCATACAGCTCGCGGCCCATCCCGGGACGCTGGCTGCCCTGTCCGGTGAACAGGAAGGCCAGTGTGCCCACCGTCGTCGCGGAGCCCGCGACCAGCCCCGGCGCGGCCTCGCCGCGGGCCAGGGCGCCGAGGCCGGCCAGGAACCCGTCCCGCCCCTCGGCCACGACCACCGCGCGGTGGTCGAACAGCGCCCGCGTGGTCGCCAGCGAATAGGCCACGTCCACCGGGTTCGGATCGCCCGGGTTCTGATCCCTGTCGCCGGTGATGAAGGAAGCCAGACGCGCGGCCTGCTCGCGCAGCGCGTCCGGAGTCCTGCCGGACAGCACCCACGGCAGCGTCGCGGGCGTCGCATGCGGCGGATCGCCGTTCTCCTCCGCCGGTTCCTCCACGGCCGGGGCCTGCTCGAGGATCACATGCGCGTTGGTGCCGCTCACCCCGAAGGCGGACACCCCGGCGCGGCGGGGCTCACCGGTCCGTGGCCATGGTCGCGGCTCGGTCAGCAGCCGCACGCTGCCGGCTGACCAGTCGACGTGGGGGGAGGGCGCATCAACGTGCAAGGTTTGTGGCAGCAGACCGTGGCGGATGGCCTGGACCGTCTTGATGATGCTTGCGACCCCGGCCGCGGCCTGGGTGTGACCGATGTTCGACTTCAACGACCCCAGCCACAACGGCCGGTCATCGGGGCGGCCCGCACCGTAGACGGCCAGCAGCGCCTGTGCCTCGATGGGGTCGCCGAGGGTGGTGCCGGTCCCGTGGGCCTCGACCGCGTCCACCTGGGCGGGGGACAGTTCCGCGCTGGCCAGGGCGTGGCGGATCACCCGCTGCTGCGCGGGGCCGTTCGGCGCGGTCAGCCCGTTGGACTCGCCGTCCTGGTTCACCGCGGAGCCACGCACCACCGCGAGCACCTGATGCCCGAGGCGCTCGGCATCACTGAGGCGTTCCAGCAGCAGCAGCCCGACGCCTTCGGCCCAGCCGGTCCCGTCCGCCGCCGCGGCGAATGCCTTGCAGCGGCCGTCGGCGGCCAGGCCCCGCTGCCGGGAGAACTCCACGAACCCCTGTGGCGAGGTCATCACTGTCACCCCGCCGGCCAGCGCCAGGCCGCATTCACCCGACCGCAGCGACCCCGCGGCCAGATGCAGCGCTACCAGGGAGGACGAGCAGGCCGTGTCCACGGTTACCGCCGGGCCCTCGAAACCGAAGGTGTAGGCGATCCGGCCTGACGCCACACTGCTCGCGTTGCCGATACTCAGGTAGCCTTCCAGCGCCTCGGGTACCGGATTCAGGCGGGTGGCGTAATCCTGCCCGTTCATGCCGGCGAAGACCCCGGTGTTCGTTCCGCGTAGCGACGCCGGGTCGATACCCGCCCGCTCAAACACCTCCCACGCCGCCTCCAGCAACAACCGGTGCTGTGGATCGGTGGCCGACGCCTCACGCGGCGACATTCCGAAGAACTCGGCGTCGAAATCTGCCACGTCGTGCAGGAAACCACCATGCCGCGTGTAGGACTTGCCCGCCCGCGCCGGGTCCGGGTCGAACAGATCCTCAACATCCCACCCTCGGTCGGTGGGGAAGCTCGATATCGCGTCCTGCCCGGACGCCACCAGCCGCCACAGATCATCCGGAGATTCCACGCCACCCGGCAATCGGCAGGCCATCCCTATGATCGCGATCGGCTCATGCTGTTCCGCCCTGGTCTCCCGGAGGCGCTCACGAGTGTCGTGCAGCTCGGCGGTAACTCGCTTCAGGAGGTATCTGATCTGATCGTCGCTCATCTTTCCGCCTTCTTTGTGTCGGGCGCGGTCAGGAGATCCCGAGTTCGTTTCCGATGAAGCTGATGAGCTCGTCGTCGGTCGCGCTGGAGAGCACATCAGTGATCTCGGTGGTGCCGGAGGAACGGGCACCACGGTTCAATGTCGTTGCCAGTTCCTGGAGGCGGGATGCGGCCGTCTCCCGCTGCGGCGCGTCTGCGGGAAGGGCGGACAGGAGCGCTTCCATGGTGTCGATCGCGGTCAGGACCGCCGGCACCGCCGTGGTGGCTCGGGGCTGTAGTTCCAGGTGCAGGTGATCGACCAGCGTTGTCGGCGAGGGGTAGTCGAACACGAGGGTGGTGGGCAGCCGCAGCCCGGTTGCCGCATTCAGCCGGTTGCGTAGCTCCACCGCCGTGAGCGAGTCGAATCCCTGGTCGCGGAATGTCCGGCCGATGTCGACCGCGTCCGTGCAGGCGTGCCCCTGTACCGCGGCCATCTGGGTACGAACGAGTTGCAGCAGGATCGGCCGCCGCTCCGGCTCGGCCGCGTGCGCCAGCTGCCGGGCCAGGTCGGACGAGCCCGCGTCGCCTGGTTCGGCCGCGTTGCCAGCCGTGCCGCGGAGCATCCGCGCAATCTCAGGGAGTTCTCCCAGGAGCGCGTTCCGCCGGGTCTGGGCGAGCGTTTCCCAGCTGACGTCGCAGACGACCAGGTGGGGCTCGTCGTGGTCGAGAGCCTGCCCGAGCGCGGTGACAGCCAGCTCCGGGGCCATGGGAGAAAGCCCCTGACGGCGGAACTGTTGCTCGACGTCGGGCTCGGCGATACCGCCGCCGTCCCAGTGTCCCCATGCCATTGATGTGGCGACCAGCCCGTGTGCGCGTCGATGGGCGGAAAGGGCATCGAGAAACGCGTTGCCCGGCGCGTAGTTGCCCTGTCCGGAAATACCGTGGACTCCCGCGAGCGACGAGAACAACACGAACGCCGACAGCTCCGTTTCCCTGGTCAGCTCGTGCAGATTCAGAGCGCCCCCGACCTTCACCCGCAACACCCGGTCCATCCGCTCGGTGGTCAGGTTCGCAACCAGGGTGTCGTCCAGCACGGCCGCTGTGTGCACCACCGCGGTCAGTGGGTATGCCGTGGGTATCGAGGCCAGCACGGCCGCGAGCGCGCCACGGTCGGCTACGTCGCACGCGGCGATCGTGACCTTTGCGCCGAGCGCGTTCAGTTCGGCTTCCAGCTCGGCCGAGCCGGGGGCGTCGCGGCCACGACGGCTGATCAACAGTAGGTGTTCCGCTCCGTTGCGGGCGAGCCAGCGCGCGACGTGACCGCCGAGCGCACCGGTCCCACCCGTGATCGCGGCTGTGCCTCGCGGCTGCCAGCGGCGCGCCCTGGGCGCACCGTCCACCGGCGCTCGCACCAGCCGCCGCACGAAGAGCCCGGATCCGCGTACGGCTATCTCGGTCTCGTCGCGCTGGTCGCCGAGCGCGGCGACCAGCTGGGCGCCGATCTGCTCGTCCACGGTCGCGGGCAGGTCGATCACGCCGCCCCAGCGGTCCGGGTGCTCGGCCGCGACGATCCCGCCCAGACCCCAGATGAGCGCCTGAACAGGGCTGGTCACCGGATCCGAAGGGCCGGTCGACACAGCTCCGCTGGTCACGCACCACAGTGGCGCGGTGACGTTCGCATCGTCGAGCGCCTGGATGAGCGCGACGTTCGCGGCGGCTCCCCAGGCGACGGCGGCGTGGCTCGGATGGCGCTCCTCGGCCAGCGACAGCAGCGACAGGACGCCGGCTGTCGCTTCGCCTGGTGGCGTCGGATCATTGAGCGTTTCGCCCAGCAGCTCCACCAGGCGCCGCCGGTCGCAGTCCCGCGCGGTCACCGCGACCTGGCGGGTGTGAACACCCTGCTCGGTCAGCATCCGTCCGACGGACCGCACCCATCCGGTGCCGACATGACTGTCGGGAACCACCAGTAGCCAGCTGCCCGAGAGCGGACGCCTGGCTGTCTCGCGCGCAGCCCGCCAGGTGACGCGGTAGCGCCAGGAGTCGACGGTGGCGTGCACACGGCGCTCGTCCCACCACGACGCCAGGGCCGGCAGCACGGCGCCCAGCGAGGTCTGGAGTTCCTCCTCGCCGATACCCAGCTCGGTTGCCAGCCCATCGAGATCCTGGCGTTCGACGGATTCCCAGAAACGGGCGTCCGCCGAGCTGAGCCCGGCGGACGCCATAGTGGGCTCAGCCGCGGTCCCGGCAGCGTCCAGCCAGTATCGCTGGTGCTGGAAGGCATAGGTCGGCAAGGCGACCCGACGGGGGCGCGGGCCGCTGAACACCGCGTCCCAGTCGATCGCGACACCATGAACGTGAGCGTGGCCGAGTGCTGTGATCATGGTGTCGGGTTCGGAGCGTCCGCGGCGCAGCACCGGAACGAGCGTCGGCGTGTTCTTCCCGGATTGTTCGGTGAGTGATTCCGCCGCCATGGCGGTGAGTACGCCGTCCGGCCCGAGCTCGAGGTAGGTGGTGACACCGAGGGTTTCCAGCCGGCGGACGACGTCGCGGAACCGCACCGCGTGGCGGACGTGGCGTGCCCAGTATCCGGCGCTGCCCAGTTCGTCGGCGGTGGCGACCGCACCGGTGAGGTTGGAGATGACCGGTATCACCGGCGGGGCGTAGGACAGGCCCTCGGCTGCCCGCCGGAAATCGTCGATCATGCCGTTCATATGGGGGGAGTGGAAGGCATGGCTGACCCGCAGCCTCTTGGTCCTCCGGCCCCGGCTTTCGAAGGCGTGGGCGATCTGGAAGGTGTGTTCCTCGTCGCCGGATATGACGATCGATTCGGGCCCGTTGACGGCGGCGATTCCAACGTGGTCTTCATACCCGGCCAGCGCGGGCAGTACGTCCTCTTCGGCCGCCTGGATGGCGATCATCGCGCCACCGGTGGGCAGCGCCTGCATGAGCCGGGCTCGCTCGGCGACGAGCGCGGCCGCGTGGGGAAGGGCCAGGACGCCCGCGACATGTGCCGCGGTGAGCTCGCCGATGGAGTGCCCGGCAAGGAAATCAGGCCGGACACCCCAGGATTCGAGCAGCCGGAACAGCGCGACCTCGACCGCGAACAGCGCCGTCTGGGTGTACACCGTCTGATGCAGGAGGCCGGTGTCCTCGGTTGCGAACACGACGTCGCGAACCGAGCCCTCGACATGCCGGCTCAGTGCTCCGTGGCCCAGGTGCCGGTCCAGTTCGGCGCACACCGTGTCAAAGGCCCGAGCGTATACCGGATAGGTATCGTACAGTTGCCGTCCCATGCCGGTTCGCTGGCTGCCCTGTCCGGTGAACAGGAAAGCCAGCCTGCCCGTTCCGGCGGACGAGCCTGTGACGATGTTCGGTCCCGTCTCGCTGCGGGCGAGGGCATCGAGCCCGGCGGTGAAGCCCTTCGCGTCGGCGGCCACCACCACCGCGCGGTGCTCGAACAGCGCGCGC
>NZ_CAKJTP010000143.1:0-1197 GCF_917627335.1 Protofrankia sp. CiT1
CGGCGGGACGGTCGTGATCTTTTTCTCCTGGGGTCCATCGAGTGAACCAACGCACTGTAACCGTCGCTTCCGTGGCGGCGTACTGCAGTTGTACTGCAACGGGGATGGACGTCGGTGGACAACGGTGGACGATGCCGGGCCTGTGAGCTGCACCGGCGGACGTGGGTGGACGTGCGTGGACGGTGCGCCGAGGACTACGGATCAAGAGGTTGGGGGTTCGAGTCCCTCCGAGCGCGCAGCATCCCCCAGGTCAGAGCCCTGCAATCGATCATGGTGCGGGGCTCTGGATCTTTTGATAGTCAGTTGACAGTTAGGAGCCCGTCAGGCCCCTCAGCCTCCGCTGTACCCCTAGGTCATCCAACCGTTATACGCTCGTCACCGAACTTCGCCACGATCTCAACCTGACCTCCGAGCGCCTCAATATAGCTACGCACGGTAGCAATTTCGGTGTGATCCAAGTCGCCTCGCTCAATACGTGATATCCGCGACTGAGACACGCCGATCCGCTCAGCCACCTCGCCCTGGTCGAGCCCATAGGTCCGCCGGATGTCGGCCAGTCGATGCGCCCGGGTCTCAGCCCGCATTCTCACGCCGATCGCGTCAATCCGCTCCTGGCCAAGCAGGCCGGTCGCCACAGCCTCGGTGCGTACCTCTTCCCACGTCCGCGCCATGACCCGCCAGCTCCTCTCCACGCCATAGTCGCCGTCCAACCACCGTTGGTAGCGCTGCTCCGCCAACGGGATGTTCACCTCGTACCACCGCCGCCGCTGGCCGGACTTGTCGCCTGCGACCAGCAACACCGCTTGTCGCTGCGGGTCGAACACAAACAAGATCCGCACCTCGGTACCTCCCGCCGACCCCGGCCGGAGCTCCTTCATGTTGTGGATCTTTGAGTCCTGGATGCTGTCAACGTACGGACGCCCCAACGCCGGACCATCGGAAACCAGTTGATCGATCGCCGCCGTAACGAGCTCAGCAGTCCGGGGATCGCTGCGCACCAGACCCATGAACCATTCGTCGACTTCATCGACGAGGATCACGGCCCACTTCACAACGCCTACAATGCCCCACACGGTCTATGACGTCAAGGTTCTACGCCTCTCTGTGACACGAGCGTGCCCAAAGCGATACAAGAAGCGCTTCGTGCCCTGGCCTTCATCCTTCAGTCATCCTCGTTGCTGACAGCCACGTTGACAG
>NZ_CAKJTP010000143.1:1911-10851 GCF_917627335.1 Protofrankia sp. CiT1
AGATCAAACTACGGATCAAGAGGTTGGGGGTTCGAGTCCCTCCGAGCGCACGCGACGCGGGATTCCCTGGCCGCTTCCCTCCGGGAAGCTCCCCGAGGCCCGCGATATTGCTCCGGGGGGCGCCCCCCGGACCCCACCGCCTGGGGTTTTGCCTAATCAGGTGACCACCGAAGATCCAAAGCGGCGCCCACAGATGTCTGGTTGAGACAGGCTCAGAGCCCCGCAACCGATCACACGGCACGGGGCTCTGGGCTTTCCAGGGCTCAAGTACTGCAGTTTGTACTGCAATTGAGAAAGATCATACACGCGTGATCACTATCGCGGCCTTCTCGTCATGTTCCGTGTCGATGAGGCCGGTGGCATCGCCGAGACGTCTGGCCAGGTGGTTACGGCGGACGCGTTGAGCCCGCCAGCAGCTACAGGGCTCCCCCCCCCCGCGCCTTATCCGGCCACTCCTGCGGATCAGATGTGGCTCACGAGTTCCAGGACAGGGCTACGCTGGAACCCATGAGCGTGGCCCACAACCACTACTCTGAGCTGCACGCCCTCGTCGACCGGCTTGCCCCGGAACGCACCGCGGATGCCCGGCGGGCGCTGTTGCGCCTGGTCGCAGCAAACCCGGACCTGGACAAGGAGACCGCGACACAGGGCGCGGTGTGGGCGGGACCGTCCTTCATCGGCGCATTCGACAGTGGTCGTGACGACCTGTCCGAGCGGGTGGACGAGGCGCTGTTCGACAACGACGGCCCTGGGGCTGACATCCGGTGATCCTGTGGGACACCGGTCCTCTCTACGCCGCGTTCGACCGCCGGGACAAGCACCACGAGGCGAGCGCCGCCCTGATGCGACAACAGCGCCACCGCTCCTCGTGCCGGCGCCGGTCGTGATCGAGACCTGCTACCACCTGACCAAGCACCTCGGCGCCCGAGCCGAGATCACGTTCCTGAAAGCCTTTCAGAGCGGCGATCTGGCCATGGTCACGCCTACAAAGCCGGACTTCGACCGTGCTGTCGAGCTGGTGGAACAGTACGCCGGGTTCCCACTCGGCATCACCGACGCCTACGTCATCGCGATCGCCGAACGCCTCGACATCGCGCAACTGGCCACCATCGACCGCCGCCACTTTCTGGCCGTGACGCCACGTCACTGCCCCGGCTTCGAACTGCTACCCGTCTGACAGCCAAGTTGACAGCCAAGGCCGCGAACGAGACTGGACGCCGACGGCCACCCATGGACAGGCCCCGCCAGGCCAGCGGACGGGATGGACGTCAGCGGACGTCCCCGGAAGATCCCGAGCAAATTACGGATCAAGAGGTTAGGGGTTCGAGTCCAGCCAAGCGCGCCGCATCCTCGAGGTCAGCCGAGGACCACTCGACGATCACCAAAGTCGGCAATAATCTCGATCTTCCCGCCCAGGGCCTCCACGTAGGCCCTGATCGTGGCCAGCCCCGCCCGATCGAGCCCGCCGCGCTCCAGCTCGGACACCGATGGCTGCTTCACATGCATCCGCTCGGCCAACTCGGCCTGCGTCAGACCCTGCTCCTCACGAATCTCCCTGAGCCGGTAGGCGCGTACCTCAGCATCCAGGCGTGCGCGGTACTCAGCCGCCCAGCCCTCGTCTGGAGGCCGCTTGGCCCGTACCTGCTCCCACGTACTCGCCACGGCACGTCCCTCCTCATCGCTCAGCTCCCATTGCCGTATTCACCGCGGAGCCACCCGTCGTACCGGTCATCGACAATCTTGTTGGCATCGGGTGCAACGGGAGCTGGCGGGACCGGCCGTTCTTGCTCACGCGCACGGTCAGCAGCCCAAGCCCAAGCCCCAGCCCGCCGCAGGTCGAAGTCGGTGTCATCGAGGCGGGCGGCTTCCCCGATACGCAGGCCGGTGACCGCTAGCAGGCCGATCAGCGTCCGGTAGGTCGCGACCGCCATCGGGTAGCGCAGCGTGCCCGCCGCTATCATCAGCGCCGCGACCTCGATGTCGGAATACAGGCAGGGCACCGCTCGGCGAGCGTAGCCGGTGACCAGTGGAGCAGGGGTCCGGCAAGCTTGATCGCAATTGGGCAGACCCCTGACCTGCCCCAACAACCCGATGTGAACTCCTGCTCAGGTCCCGACGCGGGGCTGGCGGTGCACCGACCGCTGGAGACCACCTTCCCTTCCACTTCTGCTCTACTTCCGCGGCTGAACTCCGTGAGGTCGGCCCGGTCGCGCTTGACCTGCAGTTCGCTTGAACCTCTAACCTTCCCTCGACGGCCGGCGCCGCATGCCGGTAGCAACCCTGCGCCACCGAGAGGTAACCCATGAGCGGAGGTACTCCATGAGCATGGAAGTCACCGCGTGGATGTCGATGCACAAGGCGATGACCGCGCAGGACGAACGGCGCCCCTTCTCCAAGGCGACCCTGCGGCGGATCGGCGGTTTCGCCCGGCCGCGCCGCCGGCAGCTGACCTGGTTTCTGCTGCTCGGCGTCGTGACGGCGGTCCTGGCGGTCGCGACACCGGTACTCGCCGGCCGGGTCGTCGACGCGATCGTGCGCGGCGCGGCCGTCCACGTCGTGGTCGGGCTCGCGGTGCTCATCGCCGTCATCGCGGTGGCCGAGGCCGGCCTCGGGCTGGTGTCCAGGTGGCTGTCGGCAACTATCGGCGAGGGCCTGATCCTTGACCTGCGCACCGCCGTGTTCGACCACGTGCAGCGGATGCCCATCGCATTCTTCACCCGCACCCGTACCGGCGCGCTGGTCAGCCGGTTGAACAACGACGTCATCGGCGCGCAACGGGCCTTCAGTAACACGCTCTCCGGCGTGGTCAGCAACATCGTCGCACTCCTGCTCACCCTCGCCGTGATGATCAGAATTTCCTGGCAGATCACCGTGCTCGCGCTGCTGTTGCTGCCGCTGTTCGTCGTGCCCGCACGGCGGATGGGCAGCCGGCTGGCCCGGCTCGAACGCGAGGCGGCCAACCACAACGCGATGATGAGCACGCAGATGACCGAGCGTTTCTCCGCGCCCGGCGCGACGCTGGTGAAACTGTTCGGCCGGCCCGCCCACGAGTCCGCCGCGTTCGCCGTACGGGCGCGGCGCGTCCGCGACATCGGGGTCCGCTCGGCGATGGTGCAGTGGGTGTTCATCACCGCGCTGACCCTGGTCTCGGCGCTGGCGCTTGCCCTCGTCTACGGGCTCGGCGGTTTCTACGCGCTGCGTGGGCAGCTGGAACCCGGCGCCGTCGTCGCGCTCGCGCTGTTGCTCACCCGGCTCTACGCCCCGCTGACCTCGCTGGCCAGCGCCCGGGTGGAAGTCATGAGCGCTCTGGTAAGCTTCGAACGGGTGTTCGAGGTTCTGGACCTCGAACCACTGATCGCCGACCGCGCGGACGCGCGGCACGTGCCAGCGGGAGGGGTGTCAGTGGAATTCGACGACGTCAGTTTCAGCTACCCGCCCGCGGACAAGGTCTCGCTCGCATCGCTGGAGGAGGTCGCCGTCCTCGACACCCGTGGCGGTGTCGAGATTCTGCACGGCGTCTCGTTCCGGGTCGAACCCGGGCAGCTGGTAGCGCTGGTGGGCTCGTCAGGCGCCGGAAAGTCCACGATCGCACAGCTGACGGCCCGGCTCTACGACGTCGACACCGGCGCAGTGCGCCTGGCCGGGATCGACGTCCGCGACCTGACCGCCGGATCCATCCGCGCGACACTCGGGATGGTCACACAGGACGGGCACCTGTTCCACGAGTCGATCCGTGCGAACCTGCTGCTTGCACTGCCCGAGGCGACCGAGGACGAGCTGTGGGACGCGCTGCGCCGGGCCAGGCTTGCCGACCTCGTCGAGAGCCTGCCCGACGGGTTGGACACCGTCGTCGGCGAACGCGGGTATCGCCTCTCCGGCGGTGAACGCCAACGCCTGACCATCGCCCGGCTTCTGCTGGCACGGCCGCGAGTAGTGATCCTCGACGAGGCCACCGCGCACCTGGACTCCACCTCGGAGGCCGCGGTACAGGCGGCCCTGGCCGAGGCACTCACCGGACGGACCGCGATGGTGATCGCGCACCGGCTGTCCACCATCCGCTCCGCCGACCTCATCCTTGTCATCGAGGACGGACGGGTCGTAGAGCGTGGCACCCATACCGACCTGCTCAGCGCCGGCGGACGTTACGGGGAGCTGTACCGGACGCAGTTCGACCAGCCGACCGCGGCCACCACCACCATGGCCACAATGGCCGCGGCTGGATGAGGGCAACGACCGATCGAGGACCACGACCGGTTCAGGAAAAAGCGACGACGAGGTGGCCACCGCCGCGGTCGACGCCGGCCTGCGCCCGCGGCTGGACAAACTCCCGCGGGGCATCGAGACGATGGTCGGGGCCCGCGGCTATCAGCTCTCCGGCGGGGAACGCCAACGGCTCGCCCTTGCCCGGGTCCTGCTCGCCGACCCGCCCGTGCTCGTCCTGGACGAGGCCACGTCACAGCTGGACCCGCTGACCGAGAACGTGGTGCAGGAGGCACTGTCCCGGCTGGGCACCGGACGCACCCGGGTGGTGATCGCGCACCGGCTGTCGACGATCGTCGACGCCGACGCCATCCACGTCCTGGACGCGGGCACGGTTGTCGAACGGGGCACGCACAGCGAACTGCTGGCGGCAGGGGGCGCCTACGCCCGCCTCTACGCCCGGCAGCTGGGCCAGGAGCAGTCCGTCAGCCATCAGTGATCCGGGGGCTTCAGCGACCCCGGGGCACAGGTCGTGAAGGCATTTCATCTTTTCACCGCTGGCCAGTGGACACGCCGGCCCACCAGCGGTGGTCAGGACACTCCGGCGCCAACGGTGGCGATCTGTGGCGACGAGGCGGAGGGCATCCGGATCACCAGCGATCTCATCCGGGACCTCGGCGGCGTACCAGCCGTGCTGGGACCGCGCAACCGTCGCCCGGCAGCTCGTAACGACGGAGCGTCAGCCCAGGATCGCGAGGAACATCTCAGATCGGTTCGACGACGATGTCAGCGTGGTCGAGTGTGGCGGTGTAGGCACCTATGTCGCCTGGGTCGCTGGTGAGGATCTGGGCCGGACCGTGAAGAGCAGCCGCGATGACGACCAGGGCGTCGATGACGTCCGGTCGCTTCTTCGTGGGAAGCCTGGCCTCGGCGAGCATGGCCCCCGCCCGCTTGTACGAGTCAAGAGTGAAGGTTCTCGCGCAGGCGACGCAACCGGCGGGGACGCCCGACACGCCGCGCATGGGGGACGCGCTCTCCCGAGTCTGGGGCACGGTGCAGTCCTTCAGGTACTGGCTGAAGGACTGTAGCGTCTTCGGGTCCGGTCGCCACGCCTGGGCGAGAACCGGGCCGATGACGACCGGCCGGTGCGGAGCTGCGCGCAGGCCGTGATGAAGCAGCCGTGCCGCCGAGCTGTCTCGCAGGAGCGCCACGAGCATCCCGGCGTCATAGACGACAGTACGCGCGATCATGCAACGCTCGCGGCGTCCGATCCAAGCGCACTGTTCAGGACCCGGTGGACGAGCGCCTGCTCGTCCGTGGTCAGGGCGTCGAACGACGGCAGGCCCGTCTCAGGGACACCGCCAGCCTGCTCGAAGGCTGCCTGGTTACGCGCGTCAAGTGCCGCGAAGGTCGCCGTGACAGCATCGTCGCGAGCCATCTGCGCGACAGCCGCCGCAATCATGTAGGCGGACACATCCATACCTGCTGCCTCAGCGTGCATCCTGATCGCGGCCTGGACATCCGAGGACGTCGAGATCGTGAACCGAATGTTTGGCATGCCGTTATCGTAACACAGCGTATTACGCTGTTCTGCTGGTCCAGCACCATGCCGATCAGTAGCGCCAACGAGTCCGGGGGACCCAGAGGATCGTGAGCGAAGCGAGTGATCGTTCGAGAGTACGCGTCAGCAGCTCATCAGCCTCGTCGATCTGGCTCAGATGCAGTCCGACGGCATCACGGTAGCCGACCGCTTTGCGGCAGCCATCGGTCTGCCAGCCAGATCGCCGTGTAGTCGGTGTAGTCCCGGCAGGCTGCGTAATCGTCAGCGTCCAGGGAGTGGCACCACGGAAGCAGCCGATCTAGAAAAGCCCCGCCAGTCCCGGAGGACGGCGGGGAGAAACTAAGATCATCTTAGGCACCCGATGGTCACGGCGTCAACCGGACGAGGGCACAGAGCACGCCGAGGACACGACCCTCCCTAGATGAGGCCCGCCGCATCTGCGCGAGCACTCTCCGCGTTCTGATCAGAACGATCGTAGCTCGTGGGGAGAAACACGACCTGGTTCTCCCGGCATGGCTCGACGCCGATCACCGAGATCCCCAAAAGGTGGCCGGCCGCATACCGCGGTGTCGTCGCCCATCGAGTGGACGCGATCGAGCACGGAGACGGCTGGGACACGATGGAATCTGATGACGGTCGCGTACCTGCGGATGGCCAGTGGCCGGCACCGGAACGACCGACGGCTGGCCGGGCTGGTGGGTGAGCTGACCGTCTCCAGCCGGGAGCTCGCCGCGATGTGCTCAGCCCAGGTTGTCGCCGAGAAGGGCACGGCCTGCGCCGCTTCCGGTCCGGGTCAACGGTGGCCCGCCGACAGCTGGGAAAATAATGGTTTCGCATCCATTAATATCTGATTAATGCCAAGCCTGCGGGCTTGTCGGCGATCGCGGGAGTGTATTGTTTCGTCGCCATTGCCAATCCAGGAAAAAGCGGGGGAGACATGTTCCGACGATTATTGCCACTGCGCAGCCCCGGGGTCTCGGAGGAACGTCGATCGGTAGAATGCCCATCGGGCGGGCGTTCGGAAGAGCGCCGACCGCTCGCGTTGCGGCGCTTGCCCGTCGTCGTCATCGCGGCGTTGGCCGTCGCGGTGGGAGTGGGCGTGATCGGTCCGACCGCGTACGCCTTGGACAACTCGACCGGCCTCGTCAACGGACGGTTCGAGCTACCGCGGGACGCATCCGCCGCCGCGCCGCAGGCATGGACATCCGGCGCCTTCCAACCTACGACCACATTTTCCTGGTCCAGCTCAGTGGCCCGCAGTGGACACCGGAGTGTCAGCATTTCCTCGCCGCAGCCCAACGACGCGTGGTGGTCGCAGACCGTTGCCGTGCAGCCGCACACGCTGTACCGGATAACGGGATGGATCAAGACAGTAGGCGTCGCGCACTCGACCAACCCGGTCGACGCGGGAGCCAGTCTCGGCTTCCTGGGCACCTGGGACCGCTCACCCGGCGTATTCGGCACGTCCGACTGGACGAAGGTCTGGGTGAGCGTCAACTCCGCAGACAGCCACGAGCTGACCGTTGCGGCCCGGCTCGGCTACTGGTCTGGCACAACCACGGGCACGGCCTGGTACGACGACATCAAACTGGAGCGGCTTGAGCCGGGCTCCTCGGCGCCCCGATGGAAGATCCTGGCCCTCATCTATCCGAACCTGGACTTCTCCTTCCCCGCGTCCGACGGCACCACGCACCACGTGGTCGCGCAGCTGACCCAGGACCAGCGAGACCGAGCGGCGCGCGCGACCCACGATTTTATCAAGACCGACCTTCCCGCCCTCGCCAGCGGCACCATGACGCCGAGCCTGACGGTTCGCTTCCCGACACGGCCCCTCAGCGCACTCGACCGCAGCGGCGACGGATGGTGGCCGTCGCCGGGCAACACCGCTGCCGATCAGGACCCGTCGTTCGACTCGGTCATCGTGATCTGGCCTGCCACCGGGACGAATACCGCCACCGGCCAGCCGGAATGGATCGGCAGCGCGGCCGGGCTCACGCCCCCCATGGGAACCGGGCAGACCTACAGCACGTTGATTCTCGACGCCGCCATCAACTATGGTCACCGCAACGTGTTCAAGCACGAGTTCGGCCACTCAATCCTGGACTACTTTGAGGCACTCGGGGTGGCGCCGACACCGACCGTCAACAACCACGCCACTGCCGGGCAGTACGTACACTGCGGGACGGCAACCCCGTACGTGTGGGCCGACGAGACGCTAGCTAACCCGATACCCAACTCGATTTTCAACAACACGTCCGGGTTCACCCACGACTACTACTCCGGCACCACCGCGGAGGCGGCTGATCCCAACCATTGCCTGGGTATCACCCGGACGGCCTGGCGCTACGGCGGTCCTCACGAGCTCAGGGGCATCCAGCCGTAGCTCTGGTCCGTCGTAGCGGGCGCCGTGGTCGCGCCGATGCTCCGGCGCCAACGACAAGCTGACCAGTGCCCGGACCGGGGCCTCGGCGCGAGGGCTGCTCTTCTTGCAAACTCTCCATCACGGCCTTCTGATGGTCACGGTGTCTTTGGCGAGAAACCACGATCAGCAGGAGGCCGTTCCTCGTCGGGTTGGGTCGCCCGGGGGGAATCTCACCCCCAGGCTCCCGCAGAACGGAAGGGAACGTGACGTAGGGTAGACGGCGTCAGCGTCGATCCCGTGCTTCGCTAGGCGCTCGGCGAGCGAGACCGAGAGGCCCTCGTCGAGCTTGACCTTCACGGCGCGGTGCGCAGCGGCACGAGGTCCTCCCGCGCCAGACGCGCGCCGTAGGCCGCTGCCACGCGGATTCCCGGCACGCTCAACGCCGGGTACTCCGCGAGGATCTCCCCATCGGACATACCGTCAGCAAGGCAGTCGAGGACGACGCTCACCGGCACCCGTGTCCCCCGGATACACGCCTGCCCGTGGCCGATCATCGGGTCAGCCACCACCAGCGACAGAAGATCCTCCGCCATGCCTCCCAGCATGCTCGCCGACCGACGCGCCAGCCCACCATTACGTGATCGATCCGGGCCGTATGCCGGTGACAGCCACACTGACAGGCAAGCCGGCAGACGACCGCGAACGTCGGCGGACGCACGCCCACTGATCCTCGGACGCGGCGAACGTCCACGAACGTCAGTAGATGATCCAGATCAAACTAAGTGGTCGCCGCCGGAAGCTGTTCGGGGGGTGCCGG
>NZ_CAKJTP010000144.1:0-664 GCF_917627335.1 Protofrankia sp. CiT1
GTCGAGCCTCCAGGAATCGATCATGCGATAAGCGGTCGATTCAGCCGGATAAGCGGCTGAGTTGAAACCTGCGCCGAGGCCAGCGGTGTCGGATAGCGCCAGACGGAGGTCTCCACCCGGGGATGGAGGCTCCCGCCCGGCCGCACGGCCGGATAGCCAGTCCGCCGTCGAGCAGCTCATCCTTGGGTCATCTTGCGCCTATACAACATATTTGGGCTGTGCACCACTTTCTGCGTCCTCAGCAGAGAGAAACGAACCGCGGCCGGC
Organism: Protofrankia sp. CiT1; assembly: GCF_917627335.1. Taxonomy (NCBI): domain Bacteria; kingdom Bacillati; phylum Actinomycetota; class Actinomycetes; order Frankiales; family Frankiaceae; genus Protofrankia; species Protofrankia sp. CiT1. The sequence goes on from NZ_CAKJTP010000144.1 coordinate 268, forward strand.
GCGGAAGCGACCGGCGCTTTTCAACCGGGCGAACGATCGCGCCACCGGTACGTCCAAGCCCTGCTGTTGTGCGCCCTCTCTGCCTGGAGATCTCCTTACCGAGACCTCCGTGTGGAGCTATTCGACATGTCGGTTCTGGCGCAGACTGCGGCTGTGCGGCCCCAGCCCATGCGAAGTGCTGAAGTGACCGAGTCCGTCGAGATCCCGCAGGCCTACCGGATCGCTCCTGATCCCGCTCCAGCCTGGGAACTGGCACCCATTCGGTATGCGGGCGCCGCATGGTAAGCGCTCAATCGTGCACTCACCATGACAACAGGCGCGCGCAAACGCTGGTAGAACACGGTTACCGCGCCGGTGACAGCGGGGGCGAGAGCGTCCGAAAAAGACGCCCGCCGAC
>NZ_CAKJTP010000144.1:1150-10453 GCF_917627335.1 Protofrankia sp. CiT1
TCCGGGAGGTACTGCCCGCTGCGGAACGGGACTGGGCTGATGCGGTCACGGCCGGCACTGCCGCGGCACTGACTCCCGCTGTGACGGCTGGTGATAGCAACCTGTCCACTGGTAACACAGCGGCCAACAACGGCAAGATCTTTGATAGCCGCGGCAAATACCGCCTCAGCTCCATCCGGCTCGGCACCCACGGCCCGGCGATCCTGATTCTTGGCCTTGTTGTTCTTCTGGGCGGCGGAACGGGCGTCATCTACTCCGCGACGTGGCAGTCCCCGGCTGCCGCTCCCCGCCCGCTGGGCCAACCAATCCTGACCGGCCACACCGGCAGCGTATTCTCAGTGACCTTCTCCCCAGACGGTAAAACACTGGCCAGCGCCAGCAGCGACAACACCGTACGACTATGGGACATGACCGACCGCACCACACCCCACCCACTAGCCAACCGCTGGCCGGCCACACCAGCTCCGTGCTTTCATTGACGTTCGCTCCGCATGAGAACGTTCTGACCAGCGGTAGCGCCGATGGCATGGTGCGACTGTGGACAATGGGCTGAACCAGCCCCGTCACCCCACGTCTGCTGCCCGGTGAAACCCGGGTCTTCTCCCCAAACTCTGCCCGGGTCTTCTCCCCGGCCCGACACAGCATGTTCGCTACCGGCTGCGGCTCGGCGCGGCCCCGTCCAGCCGAGCGCGGGTCAGCTCGGCATGGGTCAGGCCGCCACCAGATCTCCCGTATCGGCAACAATCGTAACAAAGCGCACCTCGCCGGGTACTACCAGGGCGATGACGTTGTCGGGCAGCAGCGGCAGCCAACGACAGGCGGACTCTGGTAGCCGAGCCGCGATGCGGACAGCCTCGACGGCGTCCGCGGGCAGCTTGCCGCTCAGCAACAGAAAATCGAAGGACGCAAGGAGCCGTACCGACTCGCTGGTGACCGTGGACAGCCGTACGATCCGTGCCTGCCAACCGGCCGTGGATGAGAGGCTGGGCTGGTTCCCGGAATGCGGGCTCATCTCGTCCAGAAGGAGAAGCGGACCGGGCCGAAGGATAGCCGGCCGCGGGCCGGCGAAAGCCAGCCTGGCGGGTTGTCCATCCGATACCCGTGGCTGGCGAAGCCCGGCCCAGCACTCGGCCCGGTGCGTATTGATCCGGACAGTCGCGCCGCTGGCCAGCGCCTGCTCGACCACTGCCCGAGCCAGCCCGTCGGATCCGAACATCCCGATGGTGGTCGGCTGACGGCGAAACATCCGCACGACCACGGGGACCTGTTGGCGTTCCACCCCCAGGACAAACCCGCAGGCCATGGCCGGTAGGTTCCACCAGGCCGCGCTGGCCGGCGCGCGGTGGGTGGCCAGCGCGACGTCACCAGACGCGTGCTCATGCCGCCAGCCACCGGGCAGCCGTACGGGGACAAGCCGTCCCAATGGCAGCGCGGCTATGGCGGCCGGCGCCTGACGGCCGCCCAGCCGACCCAGCCGCCAGCCACCAGCCGCTGCCGAACGCAGCAGCAGAGTCGTCAAGCGTGCCAGTTCGTCGCTGTCATCCGCGGCGACTCGGATCAAGCCGCTCATCACCGGCCGTTCGTCCGCGTGCCGCCCGGCCGCGAGGCCCACGCTGACAGTCACGGATTGCGCCGCCGAGGCGAGCGTGGCCGCGGTGGCCACGAAGGTCGACAGCCCGGCCGCAGGCCACCGGATGACCTGGAACGAAGCGCTCGTGGACACGCCGTGGCGCAGCCAGGACCAGCCCTCGGCAAGGACGCCCCGGCCGCCCGGAGCCGAACCGGGGGAGTATTCGGCGCAGGGGTCTACCGGAGCCAGCCCGACCGCCCTGGCCAGGACGTCGCGTGCCTCCTCGGGGCCCAGCGGCCGAGCCGGGCTGCCATTCGCCCGCAGCACCTCGACGGCCTGCTCCACCCGTCGCCGGACCGGCTGTCTCAGCTGCTGGACGGAGGTCGCCGTACCCAACGCGCGTTCGGTCAGATCGGCACGGTCGAAGCGCAGCACCACGTGGACGGTGCGCGCGAGTGGGACGGCGGTCACGGGGGCGGGGGCCTCCCCCGCGCCCAGTGACCCGGGCGGCTGGGGCTGCTCCGCCGCCATGGGCTCGGTGCTAGCTCCAGCGACGAGGATGACGAGCTGTGCTCCGCGTATCCGCGTCGTGGGGTCCGCGGACAGCAACGCCACCAGCCCGGTCAGCGGCAACGCCCCGTCGGCCCGCGGCTCGAGCGGCCCTGGCTCAGGGCCGAGCTCCAGGAGCGCGGCCCAGCCGTGTCCGTCGTGGACGACGCCGATCCGGCTGCCACCCCGGCCGGGAACAGAACCGATTCCTATCCCCGGCACAAGCCCACCGAGCACGGGGGCTGCCAGCCCGTCGGTCGTGCCGCGGGGCGCGTCACCGCCGGCCTTCGTCTGGCCACGGCCACGATGAGGGCCACGGCCGCGTGCGGCAGCCAGCCGCGCCAAGCGGGCCAGCGGCGCGGCGCCGTTCGACGCGACTATCATTACCGCAACGGAGAGCACAACAGGCCGGCCGACTGTCACCCAGTCGTATCCCCAGACGATGAGAACGGCCAGCAGCAGGACTTGGACCACGAGCGCGGTGCGGACGTTGAGGCCCAGCACGTGACCAGCTGTCCGCACCCGCTCGACTCGCTCCGGCAACGGCGAACCGAGGTGCGGGTCCTGCTGGCGGTTGCGGCGGAGCCCCGGGATACCGACGGAGGTCACTGCGAACCGTTCCCGGCAGCTGTCGCCGTCTGGTCGTGAAACGTACCGCCCGTACCGCCCACGACGTCACCGGGCAGCTCCAGGGCCGCGACGGCCGGGGCCGTCCGCGCGTCTGGTCCGGGCTCGACCGGTTGCCACGCCGGTATCACGACAACCGGCTGGACGTGCACCCGGTCCAGGCCCTCCGGTGGCACACTCGCGGCTGGGGCTTGGGTGCTGTCCCGTTGAACCGGGGCGGCAACAGCCGGCGCGAGCGAGTCGGTCGCCAGCGCCTTCTCCCGCTCCGCCGTCGGCCTGGGCCACTGGCGCGGGCGGATGGTCCCTCTCCGCCCAGCCGGCGTACGCTTCCCGGCCACGGCCGGGCGGAGGAGCGGGAGCCGCGATGGTCGTCCGCGGCGGGTCGACAGGTCGTCGCCCTGCCGAGACTGCGCCCGGCGTTCAAGCGCCCAGGGCAGGATCAGTACAGTCACCACCAGCATCCCAACAGACGCGTAGAGCACGTCAAGTGTCCAGTGCTCGCTCGGCAGGCCGCTTGTCCTAGGCGGAGTGGTCAGCGCTGTCCTGCCGGCCTGCGCCGCGTCGGCATCCGGGGCGGCCGTGGCCGAAAGCACGCTGCCGGCGGTAGGCGCGGATTCACCCCCACCCGCGCCACCCAGCCAAACCGCAATACCGATCAATATCGCACCGGCCATTCCAACGGCGAGAATGAGCACCGTTCCGCCGATACCCTTGGCTCGACGCGAGCGGTGCCGGCCCGCGGGCATGAGAACATCCACTTTCAGCACAGTCATCCCGCCATCCGGGTCGTCACCATCCGGGCCGTCGCCATTCAGCCGGTGGAACCGGATAGACCTGTTTCGCCGGCCCCCAAGGAATGCACGTCCCACACCCCGTTGGAGGTTCGACCGAGCCCGGTTGAACCGGCCACAGGCCAGATACGTGCCTTTCTCGAGAAGTACAAAGCCGTATCCCGGAGGAGCGGAACCGATGAGCGACTATCCGCCTGCCAGGGCGTGTCTGATGGATGCTGGTCGATGCGAACAATGATCCAGAAAGCGGCCTGGGCGGCGGAGAAGGCCTGGACAGCGGTGTTCTGTCCGGACCGACGACAACGCGGCGGGACGCCTTCTGGGCACCGATCCCCGCGATCGACGATCTGTCAGACACGCCCTGGCCGCCGGGGAGGCCGCGTCTCACCGCTGGCGGTCACCGGGTCTTCGCGTCGGCCGCTGACCGTACTGATGACAGCCGTGGCGCTCATGGCCCTCACCCAGTCGTGGTCACCCGCGAGCGGGGAACCACCGGTGGGGACTCCAACGCCGACGGGAGCACCCGCCCAGCCGCTGGCGCCGCCGGTCAGCCCACCGCTGTCCACCGGCTGCGCGCCACCGTCGACCGAGATCGTACGGACGATGCCATGGGCGCAGCGGCGGCTGGGAGCGGCCGGGGTGTGGAATCTGACGCGCGGCGCGGGAGTCACCGTTGCTGTGATCGACACAGGTGTGGACGCGGCAGTGCCCCAGCTCGCGGGGCGGGTCCTCGCGGGCACGGACGTGACCGGGCAGCGGGTGCCGGCGAACACCGACTGCTCGGGCCATGGCACGTTCGTCGCCGGTATTATCGCGGCCGCCCCCGTGCCGGGAACCCCGGTCGCCGGGATGGCGCCTGAGGCGACCGTGCTGCCCATCCGGCAGGCGTCCAGGGACTCCGACGGCACCGCCGCGGGCTTGGCCGCGGGCATCCGCGCCGCGGTCGACGGCAGAGCTTCTGTGATCAACATTTCGACCAGCGCTTTCTTCCCCGATGACAGCCTGCATGCCGCGATCCGCTATGCCACGGAGCGGGACGTACTGATCGTTGCGGCGGTCGCGAACCAGGCCGAGAACGGCAACCCCCGGACGTACCCCGCCGCCTACCCGGAAGTGCTGGCGGTGGGCGCGACCGGTCAGAACGGCCAGCCGGCGGGCTTCTCGGAAGCTGGTGACTACGTGGACGTGGCCGCGCCGGGAGAGGGCGTGATCAGTCTCGGCACGGGCGGGTCAGGCCATCTCGTCGGCGACGGAACAAGCTACGCGGCGCCTGAGGTGGCTGGAGTCGCCGCGCTCGTTCGGGCTTACCGGCCGGAGCTGAGTGCGGCGGCGGTCCGCCGCCGGATCGAACTCACCGCGGACCGGCCCGGCGGCCGGCTGCCCGACCCCCAGCTGGGCTGGGGAGTGCTCAACCCGGTTTCCGCGGTGACCGCGGAGCTGCCCGGGGAAACCGCGGGCCCGGCATCACCGTCCACGGCTACCGGCGCGGTGCGAAACGTCATGCTACCGCCGGTCCGCCCCAACCACGCTCCTCGCGGCATTACCCTGATATTCACCGCGGCGGCCCTTTCCGTCGCGCTTGTGGGAGTCGCCGGTATCCGTGTCGCTCGGGCCGGCCTGCGGCGGCAATGGCGCCCCGGGACCGGGGAGGAAGCCCTGGCTGAACTGTCCCGTCGGCGCCGGCATCCCGCCTGAGAGCGCCCGGCAATAGGGGTGTGAATCAAAGAGCCGGGCTGGGGTGCGTGCATCGCGCGGCGATGGACGGGGAGCGATGACGCGAGGTGCGTGTGCCCTGGCCCCGCGACGCCGCGTCCCCTCTTGCCGGGTGCCGGGCGCGCTGAGTCCCAAACAACCGGGAACGGCTGTGACGACCGTTCCCGACCGGGCCCGCATGCGTTCAACGGCCGAGCAGCCCGTGCAGGAGCGTTGCCGCGCTGTCGATGTCCTCGTCGTCGATGTCGAGGTGGGTGACGGCCCTGACCCGTTGTGGGCCAGTCAGCTGCAGAAGCAGTCCGTGACGGGCCGCCGCGGCGGTGAACTCGCCCGCGGGCCAGCCGGTGTCCGACAGGTCAAGGACAATCATGTTCGTCTGGACCGCGTCGACGTCGACGGCGGAGGGGGCGACATCCGCAATCCGGCGAGCCAGGCGCCGCGCACGTTCATGATCATCAGCCAGCCGCTCCACATGGTGGTCCAGCGCGTAGCTGCCAGCCGCGGCAACTATGCCGGCCTGCCGCATCCCACCACCGAGCCGCCGGCGCAGGACCCGGGCGGCAGCCGCGCGGGACGCTGAGCAGACCACCAGGGATCCAACGGGCGCGCCCATCCCCTTGGACAGGCAGACAGACATGGTGTCGAACAGCCGGCCGAAGGCCGCGGCAGGCAGACCGGTGGCGACGATGGCGTTCCATACACGCGCGCCATCGCAGTGCAGAGCGACGCCCGCTGAGCGCGTCACCGCCCGCAGCGACTCGAGGACATCCATGGGATAGACCGCGCCGCCGGCACGGTTCGCGGTCTGTTCGACCGCTACGGCCCTGGTCACCACGGTCCGGAATCCCTCAGGCCGAAGCTGTTGCGCCACCGCGTCAGGCTGAAGAATGCCCCGCGGCGAAACGATCGTCCGGGTCGATATTCCGCCGTGCTGGGCCGCTCCCCCTCCCTCATACGTCACAATGTGCGCATCCGCGTCACACAGCAGCTCCTCCGCCGGCGGTACCAGGAGCCGCAGACAGATCTGATTCCCCATCGTGCCGCTCGGCACAAAGACGGCGGCTTCATGCCCAAACAGGTCGGCGACGCGCTCCTCCAGCGCCGCAACCGTCGGGTCCTCGCCGTAGCAGTCGTCGCCTACCTCTGCCCGCGCCATCGCCTCCCGCATGCCTGGAGTCGGCCGCGTGACCGTGTCGCTTCGCAGGTCGATCAAACGATCAACCATCTCCCACCTACCCCCGCATGATCGCGATCTTCTACTGAGCCATCATCGCCATGCCGCGACCATTCGCTCTTCCTGTTATCCAGAATTCTATTCCAGGATAACTAAGATTCCAGGATAACTAAGAGCGCCCGGCAATAGGGGAGCGGTGTCGCGGGGCTGGGGCACGCACCTCGCCGCATCGCTCCCCGTCCATCGCCGCGCGATGCACGGGTACCCCGGCTCGTCGGTCGCCACCCAACACCTCCGGTGACTCCCTCCGCCGCCTCGCGACGCACGCACCCCAACCCCGCTCCTTGACCCATACCCCTATTGCCGGGCGCTCTAATATGACGAAAGCCGCGACGATGCCGGCAACCTGATGACCTGGTGTGGCCGGAGACGGATGCGTGATTTTACCCGGGCTGGCCACCGGGCGCGACCAGACATCGCCTGGCGCCAGCGAGCACCGCCCGGCTACCGCGCCGTGTCGCTGGGATCCGGACCGCTCTGGAGAACGGGCAGCCAGGTACGCAGGAATGCCGCCGATTCAGCAAAGATGGTTTCGGCGTCGTTGTCCAACGTCGCGATATGATAGCTGTCCGAAAGCAGCACTTCACGGTGTTCCGCCGAGGCGATCCCGCGAAGCACGATTCCGCTGGAGAGCTCGCCGGCGGTTCCATCGGCCAGCGACCGGAAAAGCAGCAGCGGCTGCGTGACCGCCGACAACCGTGGCCGGACGTCCCGCCACAGCAGGGTCATCGACCGCACGGCCTTCAGCGACAAACGGTCATAACTTGCCCGCGGCACGTCGGGTTTCTTGACCATCGGGCCGTCGTTCCTGATCGAGGGCACGAAGTGCTGCAACACCGGCAATGCGAACAGCAGCCTATTCGGGTTGGCGATCGAGGGATTGACCAGCACAACGGCACGCACGATGGCCGGATGCCGAGCCGCGAGCCGCAGCGCGAGGGAGCCGCCCATCGACAGGCCGGTGACCGCGACGGTCTCACAGTGCTCGGCGAGTTCGATCAGTGCCCGCTCAGCGCTGCCGTACCAGTCGGGCCACCGGGTCGAGCTGAGGTCCTGCCAGGTCGTGCCATGTCCTGGCAGCAGAGGGACGCTCACGCGGTAGCCCTGCCCCAGCAGGTACCGCGCCCACGGACGCATCGACGCGGGGGAACCGCCGAACCCGTGCAGCAGGAGCACCCCCCGCGACGTCTCACCCGCGGTGAACGGCCCGACTTCATCGTCGGTCAGCTCACTGGTCATCGTCCCGCCTCACTCCCCGATCGTTGACTGCGCTTCACCGGGGCCACGCACCGCGCCTCACCAGATCTCCGGGCGCCGCCCGAGCTCCCCGGCAGCCGACTGGAGCTGGGCCGCCAGCGCCGTCAGCGTTGCCTCGTCACCGTAGCGACCACCCAACATCACGCCGATCGGCAGGCCCTGGTCGTTCCAGTGAACAGGCACGGTGACAGCCGGTAGGCCGGTAATATTGTACAGCGGTGTATAAGGCATGAACGCCGTCATCCGGTCAAAGTTGGCGTTGGCGTCGGTGTCGGTGGTGAACTCACCGATCAGCGCGGGTGGCTGCGCGAGCGTCGGTGTCAGGATGACGTCGTACACCTCGAAGATCAAGTCTGTCAGCATCTGCCCGATTCCGCGAAACGTCGTCAGCGCGGCGTGCAGCTGCCTTCCGGAGACGGCCCGGCCACGGTCCCGCATGTACCGCGTGAACGGTTCCAGCGACTCCTCGTCCTCTTCCTCGTCCTCGAGAGCCACCTGGGAGGCCACGACGGACCAGACTCTGCCGAAGGCGTCGGCCACCTCCTGGTCCGGGCTCATCTCCATCTCCTCCACCCGGTGCCCGGCAGCGGCAAGGAGCTCGATCGTGTGTTTGAGCGCGTCGTGACAGTCGGCATGGGCCGTCACGTCGGGCAGCATCGGCTCGGGCATCACGGCGATCGTGAGCTGGCGGGGTTCGACGCCCTTGGCGAGCGGGCCGACAAGTCCGCCGGGTGCCGTTTCGGTATCCCCCGGCATCAGGCCGGACATAAGATCAAGCAGGGCTGCGGCGTCCGCGACTGTACGCCCTAACGCGCCGTTGATCGATAGCCCCGTCACATCGTGCCCGATCGGCCCGTTGCTGACCCGGCCCCGGCTCGGTTTTATTCCGACGAGCCCGCAGGCCGAGGCTGGGATCCGTACGGAACCACCGGCGTCGGTGCCGTGCGCAATGGGCGCCATCCCCGCGGCTACGGCGGCGGCCGAGCCGCCGCTGGAACCTCCAGGGCTGTGCCGCGGACTCCAGGGATTGCGGGTGGGTGGCCCCAGCCGGTTTTCCGTGTAGCAGGTCAGGGCGAATTCAGGGGTGTTCGTCGTTCCGAGAATCACCAAACCGGCGCTCTTCATACGGGCGACAACATGATCATCGATATCGGAAATCTCGTCGAGAAAGGCCGTCGACCCTGACGTGCGGCGAACGCCCTCGATGCGTGCCACATCCTTGACGGCCACCGGCACGCCGTGGAGCGGACCGAGAACCGTGCCGGTCCGGCGTGCCGCGGTGAGCTCGCGTTCAGCCGCGGCGGCTTGGGCGAGCGCGAGATCCTCGGTGACCGTGACAAACGCGGCGACCGTCGGGTCCAGCGTGCTGATCCTGTCCAGGTAATGGCGGACCAGTTCGGTCGGGGAGAGCTCGCCGGCCCGCACCGCCCGCCCCTGCTCCAGCGCGGTAAGATCATGAATAGTACTCACAGACGCTCCGTCTCACGAGCAACAAACCGACCAGCGGACCGACCGGCGGACCGACCGGCGGACCGAGCAAGTACCGGCGACCCCACCACCGG
>NZ_CAKJTP010000145.1:0-1131 GCF_917627335.1 Protofrankia sp. CiT1
GTCGCGGACGGGGGGAGCGGGCTGGTGGCCGGGCGCCGCGGCGGCGCGGCCAGGTGCCCATCCGGATAGCGATCATCCGAGGATGGCGCGCCGCTCACGATGTGCTCCCTTCGCCGTGACCGACGGTCGTGTCGCTGATGGTCCCGTTGCTGATGGTCCCGCTGCCGATGGCTTTGGTGCCGGCGGTGGCCTCGGCAGCTCCGGCCAGCCGGCGGCGGAGCTCGGCCACGACCGCGGGGGCGTCCGCGATGATCGCCAGATCGGCCATGGCCATCATCGGCGCGCTCCCGTCGACGTTGACCGAGATCACGTGATCGGGGCTGCCCAGGCCGCTGGTGTGCTGAACGGCCCCGCTGACCCCGAAAGCCAGGTACAGCCGGGGCGCCACGATCGCCCCGGTGGTGCCGATCTGGCGCTCGAAGGGGATCCAGTCAAGATCGGCCACCACCCGGGTGCCGCCCAGCGACGCGCCGAGGGCCGCGGCCACGTCGCTGAGCTGCGAGAACGCCTCCCGGCTGCCCATTCCGTGCCCGCCGCCGACGATGCGGGGCGCCTCGGTCAGCGCGATCGTCGCCGGATCGGCCGCCAGCACTTCCAGCACCTCGGCATCGGGCACCGCATCCGGACGCGGGAGCGCCGGAGCGATCGACCGTGTCCGCGGGACGCCCGGGTGCGGCGCGACACCGCGGACGCCTGGCACCAGAGTCGCCACCACCGGCCCGCGTACCGGCACATGCTCGGCGAGCCGGCCGTCGTAGCGTTCGGCCACGATCTCGCCGGGGCGGACGGCGACGGCGTTGGCTACCAGCTGCCGTCGGAGAGCCGCGGCGAGCCGCGGGGCGAAGTCGCGCCCGTCCGGGGAGGCGGGCATAATGATCAAATCGCTGTCGATCGGACTGCTGCCGGCCGTGCCGCGGTCGAGCCCGGTGGCCAGGGCCGCGGACCATGCCGCCGGCGCGAACTCGCCCGCCTCCCACAGGGTGACCTCGGTCGCGGCGGTCAGGCCGGTCGCGGCACGGGCGACGCCGTCGCCGACGAGCAGTACCCGCCCGCCCGCCTCCGCGGTCACCTCGTCCGCACCCGCCGGCAGCACCCCGCGGCGCACAACAATGACACCGAGCGCCGAACCGG
>NZ_CAKJTP010000145.1:1541-10373 GCF_917627335.1 Protofrankia sp. CiT1
CTGAGCGCGAACCGGCCGAAATGGCTGAGACGGCGGGCATCTACAGGTTCCTCCCGATCCGGTCGCCGTCGATCACGGCGGCGTGCGCCCGGCGCGGTGCCACACAGTCCCCGACCCGGTGGACGGTGACCTCACCGGCGTCGCGCAGGGCACGGTAGAGATCGTCGTCGGGTTCCTCGGGCACGGCCAGCACGACATGGTCGAAGGGGCGGGCCGTGGTCATGCCGGTCGGGTGGAACAGCACCTGCAGACCGGTGTCGTCCAGGCCCAGCACCACGCTGTCCGTGGTCTGGGTGATGCCTTTGCGCGCCGCCCGGATGTTCCAGCCCTCGCTGTCCAACGTCACTCCGAGGCCCTGGCCGACCTGCATGTCCGGGGAGAGGACCTCGACCTGGCAGCCACGGTCGGCGAGCAGCTCCGCGACTGATGGCGCATGGTGGAAGCCGATCTCGTCCACGATCACGACCCGGCCGGTCGGGGACACCGAACCGTCGAGGACGGCCCGCAGAGTGGCGACCCGGAGATCGTCGGGGTTCGCCCACCACGGCCGGGCCGGGCGGCTCCCGGTGGCCACGACGACCACGTCGGGGCGGTGGTCGCGGACGTAGCCGACGCCCACCCGGACGCCGGTCTTCACCGCCACGCCGAGTGCCCGCAGCTCGGCCAGCTGGTTGCGGACGAGGTCGGCGAACTCGGCCCGGCCCGGGACGACCGCGGCCAGGCGCACCTGCCCGCCCGGTTCGTCGGCCGCCTCCACCACGGTGACGCGGTGACCGGCGCGGTGGGCGCTGATCGCCGCCTGCATGCCGGCCGGCCCGGCGCCGACCACCAGCACGTCCCTCGGCTTCACCGGTGCCCTGAGGATCAGGGTGCCGGCCGGGTCACGGCCGTCCGGGCCGGGCTCGACGGTGCCCTCGGCGGCCCGCGACGCCTCCCGGCCGGTCAGCGGGTTCTCGATACAGCCGAGCCAGCGGTTCAGCCCCATCCGTCCGACGCATTCCTGGTTGCACGACAGGCACAGCCGGATGCTGTCGGTCGCCCCGGCGCGGGCCAGGCGGGCGAAGTTCGCGTCCGCGATCTGCCCACGCACGATCCCGATCAGGTCACAGTGCCCGTCGGCCAGTGCCCGGTCAGCCTGCAGCGGGTCTTTGAACCGGCCGACACCGACCACCGGAAGGTCCACGGCGCCCCGGATCGCCGACGGGATGAACAGCGCGTACCCGGGCGGGACAGCCATCGAAGCTTCGATCATGTAGAGCGTCGAGGTGGCCGTCCCGATCGAGGTGTTGATGTAGTCGACGGCACCGGTCGCCTCGACCAGCCGCGCCACCGCGACGCACTCGTCGAGGGTGATGCCGCCCTCGATCAGTTCGTCGCCGCACAACCGCACCCCGAGAGCGAGCCCAGGGCCGATCGCGGCCCGCACCGCCCGCACGATCTCGCCCAGCAGCCGGGCCCGGTTGGCGAGCGGGCCGCCGTAGTCGTCGGTGCGCCGGTTCGTCGCCGGTGACAGGAAGCCCCGCACGATCGACGAGTGCGAGCACTGCAGCTCGATCCCGTCGAAGCCGCCTTCGGCGCAGTGCCCGGCGGTCTTCGCGTAGCCGGCGACGATCTCGTTGATCTCCGCGTGGCTGACCGCCTTGGGAACCTCGCGGAACAGCGGGTCCGCCACGGCCGACGGTGCCCACACCGGCAGCCGGGAGAACATCCCGGATGCCTGCCCGCCGTTGTGGTTGATCTGCGCGAAGATCGGGACGCCGTGCCGGTGGACCGCCTCGGTGATGCGCAGGTAACCGGGTATCGCGTTGCGGGAGAAGCCGTGGATCAGCTTCTCGTACGGCCAGTCCGTCGGGTGTACCGAGTGTTCCTCGGTGATGATCAATCCGGTGCCGCCGGCCGCCCGGGTCGCGTAGTAGGCGGCATGCTGCTCGGTAGGGAGCCCGTCTTCGGCGTAGTTGGTCAGGTGCGCCGAGAACACGATCCGGTTCGCGACGGTGACCGGTCCGAGCCGCAGCGGGCTGAACAGATGGCGATATCGACTCATCGACCGGCACTCCTGCTTCCCCGGGCCGGATCCGCCTGGCCCGCCGGCGCTGGCCGGGGTACCCCGTCGCCGACGGCGAGCGCGGCCCGGCGTCCCTCCAGCACGGCCTCGTAGATGCTCCGGGGAGCGACCGCGTCCCCGACCACCGTCCCGGACGCCGCCGCCAGCTCGTCTATCTCGTCGGGCCCGAGCAGCGGCAGCTCGGCCGTGTTGGTCACCAGCGCCGCGCAGGCGATCTCCACTGTGGCGTCGGAGAACACGTCGTCCCCGTAGAGGATGGTGCCTTCGAGCTGGGTCAATATGGTCTGTTTCACCAGTTTCACCCCGGCCTGGTGCAACCGGACGTTCGCCGGGGCGAGATCGCCGCTGCGGGACAGCTGGGTACCCACCACCAGATCCGGCGAGACCAGGGTGACGTCCCGGCCGGCCGTGGCGAGCCGCTCGGCGACCGCGATCCCCGTCGCGTTGCCGAGCGGATCCCACACCACCACTGGACCGGACACCGGCAGCGGATCGGCCCCGGCCGCCGCCGCCGTCAACAGCGCCCGCGCACTGCGCACAACCGGCGTGGCCGGGCCGTCCTCGGCCAGTGACACCTCGGGCGCGGGTTCCGTCGGCGGCACGCTGACGGGGATGGGCTGGTCACCGTCCTGGCCGCCGACCGCGACGATGACCGCGACCGCTCTGCCGGCAGAGCTGATGCTCGCCGGGGGCGCCGCGGTGAGGCCCGCCGCGGTGAGGCCCGCGTCCACCCCAGTGCGGATCTCCACACCGAGCCGGTGGCACTCCGCCGCCAACCAGTCGGTGAGACGGGTCAGCCGTGACCGCCCCGCGCCCGCCGCCGCGGCCACGACCGCTCCGCCCAGGTGGGGGGCACGTTCCAGGAGTGTCACCGGATGCCCGCGCAGGGCTGCGACCCGCGCGGCCTCCAGGCCGGCCGGCCCGCCGCCGATCACCGTCACCGCAACGGGTTCCCGTGCCCGACCGGCCACCGGGGGGTCGGTCGTCTCATGGCCGGACGACGGTTCACCCACGCAGGACACCAGCGGGTTGCGGTTGTCCCGTACCTGGCAGACCTGGTTGCACAGAATGCATGGACGCGGGGGCCGGCCGGCCCGTGTGGTTGCCACCAGGTCCGGGTCGGCGATCTGCGCCCGGGTCATCTCCACCGCGTCGGCCACACCGGCGGTCAATGCCGCCTCGGCCATGTCGACGTCCACCACGCTGCCCTGCAGGATGACCGGGACGGCGGCGCGGCCGCCCGTATCCGCCGAGCCGTTGCTGCCGTCCGTGCGGCCGGCGTCGGTCAGCGCCGCTCGGATCGAGCCGGTGAGCTCGCGGTTGAAGCCGGGTTCGACATGCATGTCCGGCCGGGTCGCCGATACCGTGAAGATCGACCCACGGACCACCACCAGGTAGTCGTAGGTTCCGGCGAGCGCACGGACGATCTCAACGGCTGCCTCGGGGGTCACTCCCGCCCACGGCGCCAGCTCGTCACAGGACAGCCGCAGCCCGACGACCGCGTCCCCGGCCGCCTCCCGCGTGGCGGTCAGCACCTCTCGCGCGAAGCGCAGGCGGTCCGCGCCGTACTCGTCCTCCCGGGTGTTCGTCAGACCCGACAGGAACTGCCGTACCAGGCTGTACTGACCGGCGTTCACCTCCACGCCGTCGCAGCCGGCGGCGAGCGCCGTGCGGGTCGCTCCAGCGAAGCCTCGTACCACCGCGTCGATGTCAGCGGGCTCCATCGACTTCGGCACTTCGCGGGTGTTTACTTCCGGTACTCGCGACGGTGCCCACAGCTCCCGCTGGGAGTACGCCGAACTGCCCTGACCGCCGGAGTGCCCCAGCGCGGCGATGAGCAGGGTGCCGTACGGGTGCACCGCGTCCGCGATCGCCCGCCAGCCCTGGCCGCAGTCGGCGGCGAGGGGGGCCCGTTCGTACGGCCAGTCTGATGGGTGGACGGAGGCCTCCTCCGTCACGATCACACCTGTGCCACCGGCCGCCCGCCGGGCGTAGTACGCCACCGAGCGCGGGGAGAACGCCCGGCCGTGGCACAGATTGGTCTCATGCGGACCGAACAGCACCCGGCTCGGCGCGTTCCGACCGCCCAGGGTGAGCGGATCTGTGAGCAGCATTGTCGACCCCGCCATCGGTGGAACCGTTCGGCCTGCCGTGTCCTCATACATCGGCTAGTTCGTAATTGTATTCATATCAATTCTATGACTCTTTGTGGGTGATGGATGACGAGCAATGAGCGATGGGTGATGGGTGATGGGCGGTGCCACCGGCCGCGGCTCTCAGCGAGGACGTCCCGGCCTGCGGGCCGGAAAACGTGAGATCCCTGCCCCGCCTGAAGATCAGGAGGCGGGCGGGGCGGAAAAGTTCGGGGGACGCTTCTCCTGCCGCGCGAGGATGGCCTCGCCGAGGTCCGGCCAGCTGAAGGACTCACCCATCAGCTGGACGCTGGCCTCGAGCGCCTCGCCGCGGGAACGCTCGGCATCGGCGTACACCTGGCTCTTGATCGTGGAGAGTGATCTGGGTGAACAGTTGTGTGCCAGGTCACGGGCATAGTCGAGGGCTGCGGTGAGAGCTGTACCCGCAGGCACCACCCGCTGTACCAGGCCAAGGCGATACGCCTCGTCGGCGTCGATGGTCCGCCCCGACAGCAACAGATCCATCGCGTTCGGCAGGCCCAGCAGTCGTTGCAGCAGCCAGGAGGTGTTGTACTCGGCGACCAGGCCGAGTCGGGCGAACGCCGTAGTGAAGATTGACTCCTGGCTGGCGATGCGAACATCCGCGCCGACGAGCAGACCGAACCCGATGCCCGCGACCGCGCCGTTGACCGCGGCGATCACTGGGACGCGCGTGCGGACGGCGGCGTCCGCGATGGCGGCCGTGCCCGGTATGAACGTGCGCAGGGTCTGTTCACCCTCCGCGAGCAGCGCGAGGTCGGCGCCCGCGCAGAAGCCCTTGCCCGCGCCGGTCAGCACGATGGCGCGGACTGCCGGGTCGTCGTCCGCCTCGCGCATCAGCTCGACGTAGCGGTCCACCATCGCCGGCGTGAGCGCGTTGCGTTTTTCCGGCCGGTTCAGCGTGATGGTGGCGACGCTTTCGGCCACCTCGTACCGCACCGCGTCGACTCGGTTGTCTCCGAGCAGATCGGTCATACCGGGCTCCTTGGGGATTTGACCGGATCACACCTGTCTCCGTGCGGCATTCAGCAGACCAGATGCGGAGCCCATGTGCACACGGCGGGCGTGCACATGGCGGGCGGCCCGGGACCGCTGTCAGACGATCCCGAGCCTGCCGGGGGATCGCGGATCACCGGGTGAGGTGTCTCGTCCCCTACTTTTCGATCATCCGGTTGTGGGTGTTGTCCGGGTGAATGTTGGGTGACATCTCGACGATGATCGATTGTTGCTGTGTGGTGGTTGTGGTTTTGCACATAGCAACGGGCGGGTCGGGTGGGTGATGTGCCCACCGCGGGGGCGTGCCGGCTGGTGCCTGCTGTCCGGTGGCGTTTTTTCCATGCCCGGCTGCTGGTTGTTTTACTGGTCACGGCGTTGGCCGTGACGGTGGCGGATTTCGTACCGGTCGGGTCCCGTGCGGTGGCGGCGCCGGCCGCGAATGCGTCTCCGTCTGCGGCGGGTCCGGCGGAGCGGCCGGATCTGGTTTCGGCGCAGTTGACGGCGCGGGCGGAGAAACGCCGGATCGAGATCACGTCGGAGCGGACGGAGTCGACGTCGACGTTCGTGAATCCGGATGGGACGTTGAGTCTGGAGAGTTTCTCCGGGGTGCGCCGGGTCCGGCGGGGCGCGGACCCAGCGGTTCACCACCCTGGAGGGCCAGGCGCCCACCGCGCAGGTGAAGGTCACCTTCCAGTACCGGCTGGGTACGAACGCAGGTGCGGCGTGGACGAACATCCCCACCGCCGATGTGACGGTGGCGGGCACCTCGACGCATCCGGCTTGGCCGATGAACCGTAACGGGTCGAACCTGTTCGACAAGTTGACCTGGGATGTCACGTCTACGGTGACCGGCGCGGGCGGAGCGGACGGTCCGGTGCAGATCCAGCCCTGCTTCCTCGACGCATCTCAGGTGACGTTGTGCGCGCCGTTGCACACGGTGCAGTTCCTGCGGAGCGCGTTCGCGGACGCGGCGGCGACCCAGCCGGTGGGGCCGGGTACATGGGCGCCGTTGACCGGGGATTTCGCGGTGTCGGCGACGGACGCGGCGATGCCGAGCTACACCGGGAGCCTGAGCGCGGGGCGGACCGCGACGTCCCTGGCACCGGCGGCATCGTCGTCGTTGCCGGCGGGGGTGTTTGGGCCGGGGTGGACGGCGAGCCTGCCCGGCCCAGCCGCGGGTTCGGCGGCCGAGACGCTCACCGACGCCACTGACAGCGGTGGGTATGCGACGTTGACCGGCGCCGACGGGGTCCAGTCGCTGTATACCCGGTCGGGGTCCGGCGGCTATCCGTACAGCTACACCGGGGTCGGGGACGCGGGGACCGACGGGTCGGTGCTGGTCAAGGATTCGGCGACCCAGTTCACCTTCACCGACGACGACGGTTCGAAGACGGTGTACACGGCGAAGACGGTGGGCGCGGGCACGGTGTGGGTGGTCAGCCAGGTTGTCGAGCCCGGGTCGAGCACCACCTCGACGTTCACCACGGACAGTGCTGGTCGGGTAACCCGGATCCTGGCCCCGGTGCCGGCCGGGGTCAGCTGTACGACGCTGGTGGCGGGCTGCCGGGCGTTGGATGTCACCTACGCCGCGTCGACCACGGCGACCGGGACCGACCCGGGAACCTGGGGGGATTACACGGGCCGGGTGTCGGCGCTGGCGATGAACCTCAACGGTGCCACGCCGGTGACGGTGGCCCGGTACCTGTATGACTCGACCGGGCATCTGCGCGCCGAGTGGGATCCGCGGCTGGACAACACCGACGGTTCGCATCTGCAGACCGTCTACTCCTACACCGCTGCCGGCCGGCTGGCGACGATCACCCCGCCGGGGCAGACCGCCTGGACGTTGGCCTATGACGGCACGGGCCGGCTGGCGGCGGTGTCCCGGCCGGATCCGTCCGGGCCGACGGCCACGCAGACGGTGGTCTACGACGTGCCGGTGAGCGGGTCGGGGGCGCCGGTCGACCTGTCCCCGGCCGCGGTGGCCGGCTGGGCGCAGACCGATCTGCCGCTGTATGGGGCCGGGGTGTTCCCCGCCAGTCACGTCCCGGCGAGCCCGCCCACCTCCGCGGACTGGCCGTACGCGGACCTGACCTATGTGAACAGTGACGGCCGGGCGGTCAACAGTGCGAGCTATGGGGCGGGGGCCTGGCAGGTTTCCACGACCGAGCATGACGCCCGGGGCAATGTGATCCGCACATTGAGTGCGGGGAACCGGGCGCAGGCGCTGGCGCCGACCGCGGATACCGATCCGACGGTGGCGGCGTTGACCGCGTCGGCGGCACGTGCCCAGCAGCTCGACGACCAGAGCGTGTACGCCGCCGACGGTGTCGAAGTGGTCGACAGTTACGGGCCGACGCATCAGGTGCTGCTCGACGACGGGTCCACCGTCTCGGCGCGCGCCCATGTGCACACCGACTATGACCAGGGCGCCCCGGCGGCGCCGACGCCGTTTCGGTTGGCGACGACGGTGACGGCCAGCGCCCGGGTCGGGGGCATCAGCACGGGGACGGATCGGGACAGCCGGGTGACGGTGAACGGCTATGAGGCCAAGGCCGGCGCGGATCCGAACACGTCCGGCTGGGTGCAGCGCAGGCCGACGACGGTGACAGTGCAGATGGGGTCGGGGAACCCGACGGTCGTGCGGACGAGTTACTACAACACGGCCGGGCAGGTCGTGGAGTCCCGGATGCCGAAGGCGAACAGTACAGGCACGGATGCGTTCACCACGGTCATCGCCTATTACACGGCGACTGGCAGCGGTGGCTGTGTGAACGCGGCGTGGACGGGGCTGGCGTGTACCAGTGGGCCGGCGGCGCAGCCGTCGTCAGGCAATCCGTTGCCGACGGTGAAGTACACCTACAACGATCTCGGTCAGGTGTTGACCGCGGTTGAGACGGTCAACACCACGACCCGCACGGCGACGACGGGTTATGACGCGGCGGGGCGGAAGACGTCCGCGGCGATCGCCGCGTCTCCGGCGGCGGACGGGGGTGCCACCCTACCGACGGTCACCTACGCGTACAGCACGACCACCGGCTTGCCGATCAGTACCGGTGACGGTACGACGACACTGACTATTGGCTATGACAGTCTGGGCCGGGTCACCTCGCAGACCGACGCGGATGGTAATACCGCGACGACCGGCTACGACATCGACGGGCAGGTCACGTCCCGCGCCGACGGGAAAGGCACAGCGACCTACACCTACGACTCGGCGTCCGAGCATCGCGGGCTGGTGACCGCGCTGAACGTCGGCGCGGGTAGTGCCCCGTCGACGTTCACCGGGTCGTATGACGCGGATGGGAAGTTGACGAGTCAGACGTATCCGAACGGGGTCGTGGCCAGCACCCGGTATGACAACGACGGCAACCCGACGGCGTTGACCTACGCCAAGTCGGGGACGACGTGGTTGGCGTTCACGCAGAAGCGGTCGGTGTTTGATCAGGTGCGGGCGGACGCTGGTCCGGCGAACAGTACCGGTCTTACCTATGATCTGGCGGGCCGGCTGGTGCAGGTGGCTGATACCCGGGCGTATGGCGGTCCGGTGATCTGTTCGACCCGGCAGTACGGCTACGACGCCGAGTCGAACCGGACGAG
>NZ_CAKJTP010000146.1:0-708 GCF_917627335.1 Protofrankia sp. CiT1
TCGCGCCCGTCGAGACGAACCACGTAATCACCATTACCTCGCTGACCGCCGTGCTCGACAACGCGATGCCGGAAGAGCCGGGCCATCTCCGGAGACATCCGGTCGGGAACTTTCTGCTGATGTTCAGTCCCATGGGCCTCGAGATTCCGGTCAACGACTCCGTGACCTGGGTCAACAACACCGACAGCCCATGCGCGCTGACAGCTGTCGCTGACACGCTCCCGCCTGGCCAGGGTGCCAATCCCATACCGGGCAACGGCGGCCGGTACACGATCGTCTTCAGCCGCGACGCAGTCACGAGGACGGCCGGCCCCGAGTACGACTACCGGTGTGCATCGGCGCCGGCGAGCACCGGCCACATCAGCGTCCATTGACTTTCGGTTACCGACGGCCCGCCCAAGTATCCCGTCCGCCCCGCCGTCGGTTCGTTTCGAAGGAGTTCAGCCACCTACACCTGTTGACGCCGTCCAGCGTTTCAGGAGCGACATCTTCGAACACATCGAAGTCCACTACAACCGGCGGCAGATCCACTCCGCGATCGACTACCGCACACCTGAGTAATTCATACTCAAATATGACGGAATGGCAAGATATCATGACGTAAGAAGAAGTGTCCATGAAGATGGGACCGCTTCAGTCAGCACCACCCGCGGGGAGGCGGACAAAGGCCGACGCGATCCCAGATGACAAGTAGCATGGGTGTTTCTT
>NZ_CAKJTP010000146.1:869-1934 GCF_917627335.1 Protofrankia sp. CiT1
GCGGCGGGTTTTCAGCGGTGTACGGGTAGCCCGGCGGCGGCCCATGCGTGGAACCCGCCGATGATGTCGGTGGAGCGCCGCAGGCCGAGATCGTGCAGGGAGGCCGCGGCCAGGCTGGATGTGTAACCCTGCGAACAGACTATGATGATCTGCTGGTCGTAGCCGGTGGCCGCGGGAAGCTTCGCGTCGCTGGCGGGGTCGAAGCGCCACTCCAGGACGTTTCGCTCGACAAGCAGCGCGCCTGGAATCTCGCCCTCACGCGCGCGCTGCGCGGCCGGGCGGATGTCAACGATGATCGCGCCCTGCCGCCGGGCTTCGGCTGCCTGCGCGGCGGTGAGCCGGGTCAGCCTGGCGCGGGCGTCGGTGAGAACCTGTTCGATCGTCCGCGCTCCCGCCGGGGGTGATGGGACGGAAGTCACCAGTCCACTCCTGCCTGCTCACGACCTACCTCGACCAGCCCCGCCCGCTGATCCACGACGTAGCGTCGCATGAACTCCAGGGCCGGTGTGTAGACGTGGATGCTGACCGCCGGGGTGGTGCCGGTATTGCCGATGCGGTGGACGTGAGCTGGACCGAAGGAGCGGACCCGGCCCCTGGCATGTGTGTCCGGGCGGGACGGTTCGTACCGGCCGGAACCAGCCGCCCACTCGGTCAGGACGCCGGCCACGACCGCGAACGCACCCGTGCTGCCGCCATGGTCGTGCAGGTCGGTGGACTGGCCGGGGAGCCAGGTCAACAGCCATGCCTGATGGTCGGTGGTTGTCTCCAGCAGCGTGTACCACCGCCGGTCCGGGTCGAAGCGGACCAGCGGAACCCAGCCGTCCCGGTGCGTCGTGAGCCGTCGGACGATCAGGGCGGCGGCTGTCGGGCTGTGCCTCCTGCCCGTGCGGGCACGCGATCGGGAGTGGGATGCCGTGGTCATCGTTTCCCAGCCAGATCGCTGGTTTCGGTGGGTGTGTCCAGACCGAGGCCGACAGGTGAAGCGGTGCTCATGGCTGGATGCCTCCAAAGACGGGACGGGCGACCGGGAGAGGAACGGCGTCAGGCGCCGGCGAGGTGACGGCC
>NZ_CAKJTP010000146.1:2615-9800 GCF_917627335.1 Protofrankia sp. CiT1
CACGCCATCGGTCAGGCGCCTGCCGCCAGCCAGGCCGCGAAGAGAACCCCGGCCCGGTATCTGGTACCCACCCATAGAGATCGGGTGGGCCGCCGCCGTCGGCGACGGTCACGATGGTCAGCGACAGAGCGCGCTGGAGGTAAGCCGGTAGTCCATGTAGCGACACGCCACGAGGAGAAATCTCGACCTCATGAGTCGACAATGCCTGGTCGGCTGGCGTGGCGTCAACTGGCGAACGGGAGGCTCAGCCGTTTCGCGAAAGATCATTTTTTGGGCAAAGCCGGTGCCGGTGCCGGCGCTGGTCGAACGTCATTCGTCGGCGGGCGGTGGCTGGGCGGCGAGCAGGGAGCGCAGGGCCGCGCCTTCGGCGGGGCTGAGCTGTTCGACGAACCGCTGCAACACCGCGGTCGGGGTCTCACCTCGGCCCAGCAGAGCCTTCATCTGCTGGGCGGCAAGCTCCTCCCGTGCGGCCAGCGCCCGCCAGGCGTAGCCACGACCGGTCGGTATCCGCTCCGCCAGCCCCTTCTCCGCCAGCCGGGTGAGGATCGTCGTCACCGTTGTGTAGGCGAGATCGCCCCCGAGGGACTGCTGGATCACGGCTGGGGCCACCGGCTCGTCCGCGGCCCACAGCGCGGCCAGTATTTCGCGCTCCAGCGCGCCGCGCGCCCGACGGACCCGCCGGTTTTCCGCCCGGTCGCCCATGCAACCCCCGGTCTCCCGTAGCAGCGACGTCTCGTCGTAGCATACGACAGTGTTGTAGTAGTCTACCGCCGGTAGTAACTCCAGCGCATTCGGCGCATGCGGGGGCGCGATGTGATCGTTGATGATGACTGTGCCGAGGTCAATGTGACCCGATATGTCCGTCGTCCGGATTATGCGCCAGGTTCCCGGCCGACGGCCATCGGCCATCAGTTGTCCGTTGTGGTACGGCTGCCGGTCGCGATCGGTCGGCATCCCTGCACTCATGAGCGCGCCCGGCACGAGGGGCGTGCCCCAGCCCCGCGATGCCGCGTCCCCTCTTGCCGGTCGCCCGTAGCCTGGAGACGAGAAGAAGTATGAGTGATCTTACCTATATGCAGTCGATTGTCACCGGGCTGCTGCAAGGTGTGACCGAATTGTTCCCGGTGTCCAGCCTCGGGCATTCCGTGCTGGTCCCCGCGGTGATTGGTGGAAGCTGGAAGCACCTTGTTACCGAATCGGCGTCCTCAACCAGTGAACAGTCGCCCTATCTGGCGTTCATCGTCGCGTTGCACGTAGCGACAGCCGGCGCGCTGCTTGTCTTCTTCCGGTCCGACTGGATCCGTATTATCCGTGCCCTCGCGGTCAGTCTACGCAGCCGTACCGTGACGACCTCGGACGAGCGGCTGGCCTGGCTGCTGATTATCGGCACGATCCCCGTCGGGCTCACCGGCTTTCTTCTCGAGCACACCTTCCGGACGCTGTTCGCCAAACCGCTGGCCGCCGCGCTTTTCCTCACCCTCAACGGGGTCATCCTCCTTGCCGGAGAGCGGCTGCGCCGCAACGCGGAAGCCCGCCGCGCGCATCCCGTACCCACGGCTCGCAGCGGCGATGCCGATGCCGATGGCATCATCGAGCGTCACGGCATGGTGGTCGCCGAGCGGCGTGGTCTCGACCGGCTCGCCTACCGGGAGGCCGGCGTCATTGGGCTGTTCCAGACCTTCGCGCTGTTCGCGGGCATTTCCCGGTCCGGGATCACCATGGTCGGCGGGCTGCTCCGCGGCCTTGACCATGAGGACGCCGCCCGATTCTCCTTCCTGCTCGCCACCCCGGTCATCCTCGCCGCTGGCCTCCTGAAACTCCCCACCCTCGCGGGCAGCGCCGGAAGTCACATTCACGGCCAGGTCATCGTCGGGATGCTTGCCGCCGGGACCGCCGCTTACCTCTCCGTGCGTTTCCTCACCAACTACTTCGAGACCCGTACCCTCACCCCATTCGCCGTGTACTGCCTCGTTGTCGGTGGACTCGCCACCCTGCGTTTCGGTATCGGCGGCTGACAGCGATTTCGCTCGCCGCCGTCGACGATCGACCGGACGGGCTGCGCGCCGGGACCCAGGCGCGCAGCGCATGATCGTTGCTTTCGCGGCGTGCGGCGCGAAACCGCTCCCGGCCATCCCGGCCATCCTGGCCGACGCCATCCCGGTTGACGTCATCCTGGTCGATGCCATTGCCGACGGCGGCAGCCAGCGTATGCGGCTGGTGCTGTCGCGCAGGTGGTTCCGTTTGCCCGTCAACCGGCTCCTTATCACATTGGCGGGGCAGCCCATCCGGCCGGCGGGCGCCAGGCCAGCCATGCCCGGAAAATACATTGACCTGAAGCCGGGTTCAGCTCGTAGTGTTCGTATGCGTCGGCGGCGCTGCGGCCCTTCGTCACTCGGGCGGCAATCCGCCACCGGCCGCTTCGGGTATGGGTCAGCGCCGTGGCGCTGACCCGTGCGGATACAGCGGTATGAAAGCCTCGCGCCACCGTCCGGACTTCGTTCCATCTGCCCTGCTGCCGAGAGAGACCGCATGCTGATCCGAATCCTGCGGGCCCACCTTGGCCCCTACACCAGGCCGATCATGATAACGGTCGGCCTGCAGCTGGTGGCGACGATCGCCATCCTGTATCTACCGACCCTGAACGCCGACATCATCGACCACGGGGTGATCACTGGCGATGTCGGCTATATTGTGCGCACCGGCGGGATCATGCTCGGGGTTGCCGCTGTGCAGATCGTCTGTGCCGGCGCCGCCGTGTATTTCAGTGTTCAGACGGCGATGGCTCTCGGGCGCGATCTGCGGGCGGCACTGTTCGACCAGGTGCAGTCGTTCTCCGTCCGCGAGGTCGGCCGGTTCGGGGCACCCTCTCTGATCACCCGGGCCACGAACGATGTCCAGCAGGTCCAGATGCTGGCACTGATGAGCTTCACGCTGATGGTCTCCGCGCCGATCATGTGCCTGGGCGGAATCGTGCTGGCGCTGCGCCAGGATGCCAGATTGTCCGCCCTGCTGGTCGTGATAGTGCCGGTGCTCGGGACGATCGTCGTCCTGATCGTGAGCCGGATGCGGCCCTTGGGCCGGGCGATGCAGGAACGTCTCGACGCTGTCAACCGGATCCTGCGCGAGCAGATCAGCGGGTTGCGAGTGATCCGAGCGTTTGTCCGGGACGACTACGAGCAGCGCCGGTTCGGGGCGGCCAACGCTGACCTGACCGACGTCTCCCTGCGGTTCGGCCAGTTGATGGCGTTGATGTTCCCGCTGGTGCTTACGGTGGTGAACGTTTCCAGCGTCGCCGTGCTGTGGTTCGGCGCGCACCGCATCGATGCCGGCCAGATGCAGATCGGCGCGCTCACCGCGTTTCTCAGCTACCTCATGCAGATCCTGATGTCGGTGATGATGGCCACCTTCATGTTCATGATGATTCCTCGTGCCGAGGTGTGCGCGGAACGCATCCAGGAGGTGCTGATGACCGGCTCCACCCTGCTGCCGCCGGCGAACCCGGTGCGCTCCCTCGACCGGCACGGCGAGCTGGAGCTGCGAGACGTCGGGTTCCGCTACCCGGGGGCACAGGAGCCGGTGCTGCGCGGGATCAGTGTGCGGGCCCGGCCCGGCCAGATCACCGCGATCATCGGCGGTACCGGTAGCGGTAAAACGACGTTGCTCGGCCTGATCCCACGGCTGGCCGACACCACCGAGGGGAGTGTCCTCGTTGACGGCGTCGATGTCCGTGCGCTCGACCCGGCGTTGCTCGCCGCTACCGTCGGGCTGGTCCCGCAGAAGCCGTACCTGTTCTCCGGCACCATCGCGACCAACCTGCGCTACGGCAATCCGGACGCCACCGACGCCGACCTGTGGCTGGCCTTGGAGATCGCGCAGGCGAAGGAGTTCGTCGAGGCCATGCCCGACGGCCTGGACACCGCGATCGCCCAGGGCGGGACGAACGTGTCCGGCGGCCAGCGCCAGCGCCTCGCGATCGCCCGGGTGCTGGTCTGCCGTCCGCAGGTCTACCTGTTCGACGACTCGTTCTCGGCCCTCGACTACGCCACCGACGCGCGGCTGCGGGCGGCGCTCGCCCGGGAGACCGCCGCCGCGACGGTCGTGATCGTCGCCCAGCGGGTCGCCACCATCCGTGATGCCGACCAGATCATCGTGCTGGACGGCGGCGAGGTCGTCGGTACCGGCACCCATCACCAGTTGCTGGCCGGTAACACCACCTATCGGGAGATCGTGCTCTCCCAGCTCACCGAGGAGGAGGCCGCATGACCGACCGGGCAGTGGTGCCAGCCCAGCCGGCCTCGCCAGCCCAGCCGGCCCAGCCGGCCCGGGCGGTGGCGCCGCGCCGGGGGCCGACGCCGATAGGTGGTCCGGGCCGCTTCTTCATGAGTCAGGGCGCGGCGGAGAAGTCCATGGACTTCGTCGGGTCGAGCCGCCGGCTACTCGGGCTGCTGCGCCCGCAACGGCATCTGTTCGTTGTGACGATCGCGCTGGCGATGGTGAGCGTCGGGCTCACCGTGCTTGGTCCGCGGCTGCTCGGGCATGCCACCGACCTGGTGTTCGCCGGGGTCTTCAGCCGACGGCTGCCGGCCGGTATGTCGAAGGCGGAGGCTGTCGCACAGCTGCGCGCCGCCGGCCATGACACCCAGGCCGACCTGCTCGCCTCGCTCGACGTCACGCCCGGTCATGGGATGGACTTCGACGCGATCGGATCCGTACTGCTGGGAGTGCTCGTCGTCTACGTGCTGGCAGGGCTGTGCGGTGTCGTCCAGGCCCGGCTCGCCAACCTGGCCCTGCAGCGGGTGATCGGCAAGCTGCGCGGGGACGTACAGGCCAAGATCTCTCGGTTGCCGCTGCGCTACTTCGACGACCAGCTGCGGGGGGAGGTGCTCAGCCGGGTCACCAACGACATCGACAACCTCGGGCAGAGCCTGCAGCAGAGCCTGTCACAGGTAATCGTCTCGCTGCTGACCATCGTCGGCGTGCTGTCGATGATGATCTGGATCTCCTGGGTGCTCGCGCTGATCGCGCTGGTCACGGTGCCGATTTCGATCATGGTCGCGACGCGGATCGGGAAGTTCGCGCAGCCGCAGTTCGTCGGCCAGTGGGAGATCACCGGCCGGCTCAACGCGCATATCGAGGAGATGTACACCGGGCACGCGCTGGTCCGGGCGTTTGGCCGGCAGGAGGAGTCCGCGCGGATCTTCCAGGAGCACAACGAGCGGCTCTATGCGGTCAGCTGGCGCGCGCAGTTCATCTCCGGACTGATGCAGCCGGCGATGATGTTTATCGGGAACCTCAACTACGTGCTGGTCGCGGTCGTCGGGGGGCTGCGGGTCGCGTCCGGCACACTGTCGATCGGTGACGTGCAGGCGTTCATCCAGTACTCCCGGCAGTTCAGCCAGCCGCTGTCCATGGTCGCCAGCATGGCGAACCTGGTCCAGTCCGGGGTGGCCTCCGCGGAGCGGGTGTTCGACCTTCTCGACGCCAGCGAGCAGGAACCGGACCCGGTCGCCCCGGCGCACCCGGAGCGGCTGCGTGGCCGGGTGGCCTTCGAGCACGTCGCCTTTTGCTACACGCCGGACAGGCCGCTGATCGAGGACCTGTCGCTGACCGCGGAACCCGGTCACACCGTCGCGATCGTCGGTCCGACCGGCGCCGGGAAGACCACGTTGATCAATCTCCTGATGCGGTTTTACGATGTCACCAGCGGCCGGATCACACTGGACGGGGTCGACATCGCCACGATGTCACGAGAGGAGCTGCGGGCAAGCATCGGCATGGTGTTGCAGGACACCTGGCTGTTCGGCGGCACCATCGCGGAGAACATCGCGTACGCTGTCTCGGAGCCCACCCGGGAACAGATCGTCGCGGCCGCTACCGCCGCGCACGTCGACCGCTTCGTGCGGACCTTGCCAGCCGGCTACGACACGGTGCTCGATGATGATGGTGCCGGCGTCAGCGGCGGGGAGCGGCAGCTGATCACCATCGCCCGTGCCTTCCTCGCGGAGCCGCTGATCCTTGTTCTTGACGAGGCGACCAGTTCGGTGGACACCCGTACCGAGGTGTTGATCCAACAAGCTATGTCGACTCTGCGGGCAGGGCGGACCGCGTTCGTGATCGCGCACCGGCTGTCCACCATCCGGGACGCTGACACCATCCTGGTGATGGAGAACGGCGCCATCGTCGAACAGGGCAACCACACCGAACTGCTCGCCGCGGGCGGCGCTTATGCCCGGCTGTACCAGGCCCAGTTCGCTCAGGCCGTCGCCGAGGTCTGAGCACCTGGGGTGATTCCGCGCTGGCCGGGTCAGCCGCGGCCGGGGGAGCTGTTTCAGCCGTGGATGGGGCCGGCCGTGGTCGACAGCGGTTGGCCACTGCGTTGTGAGCGGTTCTGGATGATCTCTGCCGCGATCGATATGGCGGTCTCCGCCGGGGTGTGGGCGCCCAGGTCGAGGCCGATCGGCGCGCGGATGCGGACGAGCTCGTCCCCGGCCAGGCCGGCCTCCCGCAGGCGGGCCAGCCGATCGGCGTGAGTGCGCCGGCTGCCCAGCGCCCCGATGTAGCCGGCGGGCGTGCGCAGCGCCGAGACCAGCAGCGGTACGTCGAACTTCGGGTCGTGGGTGAGCACGCAGATCACTGTCGACGGGTCCACCGTGGTACGCCTGAGGTATCGGTGCGGCCATTCGACCACTACCTCGTGCGCCTCGGGGAACCGCCTGCGGGTGGCGAATACCGCCCGAGCGTCGCAGACGGTGACGTGGTAGTCGAGGAAAACCCCGACCTGGGTGACCGCTCGGGCGAAATCGATCGCGCCGAAGACAAGCATGCGCGGGGGAGGGAGGAGGGACTGGACGAACACGGTCACGGTACCGCAACGCCGTTCCCCCGCCGGCCCGTAGCGGCGCTTGCCGGACTGCCCCCGCGCAAGCAGAGCACGCCCGTCGTCGGTGACCGCCGTATCGAGATCCTTGGCACCGAGCGTGCCGAGAGCCCGGTCCCGCCATATCGCGCGCCGCGCTCCCAGCCGGGCCGAGCCGGCTATGGCCGTGGCCACCGCGACCGGCTCCGCGGCCTGAACCGTCGTCGCGACGGCGGGGAAGTCCGGCGCATGCGCGCGGTCGATGCGCTGCACGAAGACGCTGATTGCTCCGCCGCAGGTCAGGCCGGCCGCGAACACGTCGTCGTCGC
>NZ_CAKJTP010000146.1:9881-10867 GCF_917627335.1 Protofrankia sp. CiT1
GCACGAAGACGCTGATTGTCCCGCCGCAGGTCAGGCCGGCCGCGAACACGTCGTCGTCGCTCAAGCCGTAGGTCTCCAGAACTGGCTCGCCGGTGGTGAGCACGCGCCTGGCCGTGTCGTACACCGCCGCCTCCACGCAACCACCCGCGACGCCGCCGAGCGCCTCGCCAGCGGCGTTGACGGCCAGCACAGCGCCAGGCTGCCGCGGCGCGGACACGCTGGTCGCGACGACCGTCGCCAGCGCGAACGGTGTTCCCGACTCCCACCAGCTGAGCAGCTCCGCCAGCGCCTCACGCATGGCAGATCACCACGTGGGTGTGCCGGATGGCCCGAAGCGCCCAGGCTCCGCCGGGGGCCGGGCATCCCGCGGCGGAGCCTGGGCCGGGTCGTTCATCGCGACAGTTCCGCTTGCACGTCGGCGTGGATCTCCCGGGGAACGATGGCGGGCTCGTAGCGACGGATCACCGCTCCGTCACGGCCGACGAGGAACTTGGTGAAGTTCCACTTCACCTCGTCCGTACCGATTGTCTCCGGCCTGGCGGCCTTGATGTGCTCGTAGAGGGAGCCGGCGGAGGGGCCGAAGTCGCCGGGTGCCTGCGCGCGCAGGTAGACAAAGAGGGGGTCCGCGGCTGGGCCGTTGACGTCGATCTTACGGAAGATCGGGAAAGTGATGTTGTACTGGGTCGAGCAGAACTGTTGGATCTCGGCGTCGGTTCCCGGTTCCTGCCCGCCGAACTGGTTGCAGGGGAAGCCGAGGATGTCCAGGCCGCGGTCGTGGGTGTCGCGGTACAGCGTTTCCAGTTCCTCGTACTGGGGGGTCAGCCCGCACGCACTGGCGACATTGACGATCAGCAGCGTACGACCGGCGTAGTCGCCGAGCGACCGCGTTTCGCCGTTGCTTGTCGTGACGGTGAAATCGTAAATCGTCATTGGCTTCCCTGAATCGTGACGTGGTCGGGGGCGATGTCGAGAGCGTCGAGCGTTCG
>NZ_CAKJTP010000147.1:0-6449 GCF_917627335.1 Protofrankia sp. CiT1
ACCTTCCACCGCTTCTACGTCCTGGGACACACCCTCGCGGGCGCCGATCCGTGCAGCCCCCTCGCTCAGCTCCTCGCCGAGGATCTCGACGTCCGTCTCGCCCATGAGACACGAAGCCTCATCGAGGACACCCAAGATCCCGAGAACACAGCGGAGACCGACCGGCACGACGACGACCCCCGCCCACACCGGCAGGCGCCGAGCCTCGCCGGCCGCATGCCCCAGCAGCGGCCCTACGGCCCGCTTCCCATCGAAAAAGATCAACCCCGGTCGACCGAGATCAACCGGGGTTCAAACATGGCAACTCTGGTGGAGACGCGGGGACTTGAACCCCGAACCCCTGCCTTGCAAAGGCAGTGCTCTGCCAATTGAGCTACGCCCCCGGTAGGCGACACACGACGCCCGTCGGGAAATCCCCCTCAAGGGTACGGCACGCCGCGGCCAGCCGGGCAACCGGTGGCAGCCGGCGAGGGCGCGGGTTGTGCTCCACGGGAACACCACCCGCGCTTCGTCCCGCAGCCATCTACTGGGGTCAGGGGACACAGGGCGCAAGGCCCAGGGAACGCAGGAGAGATCCGGCAAAATTTCGATCTTCCGGGCAGGAAGGAGCCGGTTCGGGTCCCGGCGAAGCCGGGCTGGACGAGTCACTCCCCTGTATCAGCACGGCCACACCAGCTGTCGTGCCTGGCTCTGGGGACGCCGAGGGCGGCACCGCCGGAGTGGACGCCACGGTCGACACAGTGCTGCCTGAGCCCATCGGCTCGTCGCTGCGCGGACCGAGGCCAGCCGGCGGTGCCGGCGCTTCAACCGGTACAGACACGGACGTCGCGCCGGCCGCCACCATCCTTGGGCCGTCATCCGAGTGGGCTGGCGGCCGCGTGGCCATGGCCGATGCCGTCGCCACCGCGTCCCGTGCATCCTGTCCGGGAAGACCCACGACATCGGGTACGGGTGTTGCCACTCCGGCCGTCCCGTCACCTGATGCGCCAGGACGGGCCACGGTCGCCGTGTGCTGCCCGCCGCCCGACAGGACAGCCGAGACAACGAGCAGAACAATAGCCGCGAATCCTCCTAAACCAGCACCAATGGCAACCTCACGAGGCCGCGGGGTGCCGTCATCCGATCCGCTGGAGCGGACCAGGCGCCGTGATTCGCCAACGCGCACGCTGCTGTTGCTTGTCATCCGTCCCCTTCACGCCCGGAGCCACCTTCCAGGCGCCCGGTTCGATCCCGGGCGTCCCCATCCGACAAGCAGATCTCACAACGCTTTGCCTACAAAGTAGACACAAACAGTGAGGAGACCCAAAGGATGCCAAAGGGAACTCAACCACAACACCACTACCAGCGGGTTAATCTCTCGAAACCGAGAACGGGAGCAGCAGGGCGGAAGCCTCAAGAATCAGAGGGCGCGGGGCCGGACCGGGCTCCGCGCAGGCCATGCAGGCCGTCACGACGGGTGGGCACGTCGTCGGCCGTAGATCATAAATGTGATGAAAATCACGAAAATGCCAGTAAAATGTTACATACGGCCAAAATAGACCAATGGAGCGAAAACAGAGCGGCGCTGTGTGCCGTATCGGCGCGAAGGCGTCCACGGGCAGCCCGACACGCTCGCACCGCGATAGGTGGAGGCGTGGCGGGCTGACGTCCGAGCCTCGCCCGAACCCCTGGGGCTCAGTTCAGGTTGATGGCGGTGGTCGCCTCATGCCAGAGGTCAACCTCGTCCTTGCCCCTGCGACGGCGCACGACGGTCGCCACCGCTCCAGCTCCGGCAACGACAACGAGAAGCACAAGCTTGCGAATCATGTAGGCCAACCTACCCGCGCCCGGCGATCCTTGCCCGCCGTGTCCCAGACGACCTGTTGTGGGAGGCCACGGGCGCTCGCGAGGGCCGGATTCACAACAATCTCCGGGAGATCATCAACGCTGGTACGTAGCCCGCAGGACACCGCGAGCAAGAGTGTGGAACGCCAGGTTGAACCCGACAACCGCGGACGAGACAGAGTCGGGGAGCCCGAGCGACGGGACGTCGACCGCATGGGCCGCAAAAATGTAACGATGCGGACGATCACCCTCCGGAGGCGCGGCGCCACCGAAATCGGCCGTACCGTAGTCGTTCCGTACGTGGAACGACCCCGAGGGCAGCTCCCGAAGATCACCACTTGCCACGCCGTGAGGCAGTTCGGTGACCGAGAGCGGGATGTCGACCAGCGTCCAGTGCCAGAAACCGCTGCCCGTCGGTGCGTCCGGGTCGAAACAGGTGACAACGAAGCTCCGCGTCCCCGCGGGGAAGCCCGTCCACGCAAGGTGCGGCGAGAGGTTCTCCCCACCTGCGCTGGTGTGGACCGCCGATGGAGCAAGTGTGCCTCCATCGGAGAAGTCGTCACTACTGAGCGTGAAAGACGGTACGCGGGGGAGAACATCGAACGGGTCCGGGGGCGTGCCGCGGTCAAGTGAGGACATCAGCCAACCTCGTTTTCTGTCAGATGACTTCCGTTATGACATGACTCTTGCATGCCCGGTACAGCGTTTCACACAGCCCTGTCTCCCACACCGCCCGGACATGGGGCGCCCACTGGAGCCGGCACGCCCCATACGCTGGACGGAACCCAGGCGCACAAGCACCGCACTCGCCTGTCAGGTAAGTTGGGTAATATTAATTCAGCAGCCCGGCAACAGGGGACGCGGTATCGCGGGGTTATCACGAGGTTGGGGCACGCACCTCGCGTCCGGTGGCTCCTTCCGCCGTCTCGCGACACACGCGCCCCAGCCCCACTTTTTGATCCACATCATTATCGCCGGGCGCTCTCAAGCCATCCAGGACCTATTGACGACACGGCACCTCCGGACGTTTTCAGTCGATCATAAATAGCTGCCTGAACAGGATCTTGCAAACACTGTGACGAACCGCCCGGTCACCCGAAGAAAAACCTTGCGATCGTTGCGGGTTTTTGGCTGCCAAACGGGACACACGGGCCTCCGACCAACTAATCTGAGAAGTGCCCGGTGGGGCGACTACCAACTCCCCCCGTGTTGGCGGTCTCCCACCGGGCGCTTCATCTTCCGCCCCGGGACGAGCGGGCCAAACGCTGTCAGTCCTGATCAGGTATCGGGCGCGACTGCGACGAATGCCGCGGACCGCCTGAGTCCTTGGCCGGCCGCGTTGCCCGGCGATGCGCCCGCAACAGCTCGAAGGCGATCGGGATGACCGATAGCAGCACGATCCCGATGAAAATCGTCTCGACGTGGTTGGCCACAAAGTCGACCTTGCCCAGGAAATATCCGATCACCGTTACAACGCTGCCCCACAGCAGCCCGCCAGCAACGTTGAAGATGCTGAAGAGCCGGTAGTTCATGCCACTGACACCCGCGATGATCGGGGTGAACGTCCGCACGATGGGAACGAAACGGGCAAGAATCACTGAAACAGGGCCATATCTCTCGAAAAATTCACGGGCCTTGCCCACGTTCTCCTGTTTGAACAGCCTCGAGTCGGGCCGCCGGAACAAGGTGGGACCGACCTTACGCCCGAACAGGAAACCTGTCTGGTCACCGAGGATCGCGGCAATCGAGATCAGAAAACAGGCAAGCCACAGCGGAGTGGACAACGTGTGGTTGGACACAAGCAGACCGACCGTGAACAACAACGAGTCACCGGGCAGGAAAAAACCGACAAGCAAGCCGGACTCGGCAAAAACGATCAAAAGCACAACGATCAGACCCGCTTTGGCCAGATGCTGCGCATCCAGGATGCTCGGGCCGAGCGCGAGGGTGGTCGAGGCGACCGTTGATGCTGAAACAGACACTATGACGGGCCTCCGGAGCGACTCGGGACACAAAGGCAGGCTTGCGGCCGATTCGGTTCCCGCCTCGACCGGGCGCTCTTCGCGGACGACAAGGAGCGTATCCACCGGCGCCGGCACGGCTGCCCGCGGCCCGCTGCGGGGTCTCCCCGTCCGCCTGACAGGATGCGCAGGTGTCCGCTCTACTCGTCCTGGTTGTCGGTTTGGTGGCGGGTATCGTGGCAGGGGTCACGGCGCGGCGGCACGGCCGCGTCGACGACGGCGCCCATCAGATGGTCAATTTCTGGGTACTCGACGTAGCCTTGCCCGCCCTGGCACTCCACGTATTACACAGTGTAATATTTCCTGCCAATCTGTTACTCATCGTCGCTGGCCCGTATCTGCTGTTCGCCTTCGGCGCAACACTTTTCCTCTCGCTCGGACGCGTCCTGCACCTGCGCCGGGACGTCGTGGGCGCGCTGATCGTGACCGCCGCCGTGGCGAACACGTCTTTTGTCGGGATACCGATGGTCACGGCCTTCTTTGGAGCGGAATCGGTTCCGGTCGCGCTTCTCGTCGATCAGCTCGGCTCGTTCATCATCGTCGGGACGGCGGTCATCGCGGTGGCGGCCACAGCGTCGGGAGCCGGTGTCACCCGGGCGGAGATCGCCCGCCGACTACTCACGGCACCCGCGCTGATCGCATTACTGACAGGGCTGGTACTGCGTCCGGTCGCCTTCCCCGGCTGGCTGACGGCGACGTTGACCACCCTCGGCTCAACCCTCACGCCTCTGGCGCTGTTCTCGATCGGTCTGCAACTGCGTATCGGCGCGGTGCGTGCCTGGCGTCGGGAGCTCGCGATCGGTCTGCTGGTCAAGCTCGTTATCGGCCCCGCCCTGGTGTTCGGGGTCTATGCCCTGGCCGGCTCCCTTGGCGACCATGGGGTCCAAGTCGCGCTGTTCGAAACCGCGATGCCACCGATGGTTGCTGGAGCAATGATCGCCATGCGGTACGGCCTGGCTACTCCGCTGCCCAGCCTGATGGTCGGCGTCGGGGTTCCGGTATCGCTCCTCACACTGCCCATCTGGTCATGGATCTTACAGGGCTGATTCGCTGTTGGCTGCGGATGCGGGCTCGGCTGCCTTCGGGCTGGCGCCCGCAGTAGGTTACTTTCTCTACCGGCGCACTGGCACCGTCCGATCTGGAACCCTGACTACCAGCATAAGAGCGCCCGGCAATAGGGGTGTGGGTCAAAGAGTGGGGCTGGCGTGCGTGCATCGCGAGGCGGCGGAGGCAGGCACCGGAGGTGTTGGGTGGCGACCGACGAGCCGGGGTACCCGTGCATCGCGCGGCGATGGACGGGGAGTGATGGACGGGGAGCGATGACGCGAGGTGGCTGCCCCAGCCCCGCGATGCCGCGTCCCCTATTGCCGGGCTCTAACATGCCGCGCTCCCGCCAGGAACCGGCCCTGCACCGGCTCCTGGCGGCATTCCGGGACACATCCGGATACGGCGTGCTGTGCGACACATCGTTGAACTTTCCCGGCTATGGATTCATCAACCGGATGTCCGAGCTCATCGGCTACTGCGAGACACAGCGCATCTCAGAGCGCGTTTGAGATCGTCATTCCGGCTCGCCGTGTCCAGGCGCCCCCTGGCCGCGTTATCGGCCACACCGAGACAACTCATCCGGTATCGCTTCGGCCTTCCGTCTTGCCAGGGGGTGCCTGGACACGGCTCACTGATCGAAAGCCCGATCTCACACACGCTCTCAGACGTGATTGTCAGTGACAGCTGGTACCAGCCGCTCTGGTAGGCAGCGGTAACCGTCACCGCAAGGACACCGAGGATGTATCGAGAGGTCTGTGCCTGATCGTCTCGCACCGCGCTCCGGGTCCCGGGTTCCTTCCGCCAGCCCTCACGTTGTTGCCGGGTGGACGCGGGCGAGCCGGCGGGCAGCGGTGACAGCCTGGTCGCCAAAACGCTCGTAGTAGCGGGAAAGCAGGGTGAGGTCCACAGCGCTCTGCACCCCATGCGGCCACGCCGGATCGGTCAGGGTTGCCAGCAGCCGCCGGTGGATCTGGTCGATCTGGTCGTCGGCGGCCTCCACCTGCCGCGCCGCTTCACGATCATCATTGCGGATCGCGGCGGCGAGCTGCTCAGCCAGGTCGCCACACAGCCGACCGAGACGGGTGATGACGGGACGCAACGGAGCCGGAACCACCGATGCCGGTCGTCGCAGGTCGGCGGTGGTGGCAATATGATCGGCAAGCTCCCCCATCCGTTCCACCGCGGTCGCGATACGCAGACAGGCGACAACAAGCTGAAGGTCCCCGGCCACTGGGTTCTGGCAGGCCAGCAGCACGACCAGCTCGTCGTCCAGTTCCTGGCTGTCGGCATGCAGCCGCGCCAAGGCGGCGTGTACAGCGATGGTGTCAGCCTGGCCCGCATCGGGACCGGCCACCGCGGCGGTGGCGGCTATGACGATCTGGCTCGCCTCGCCGGCAAGCCCGCCCAGAGTGGCTCGGACCCGATCCAACTCGGCGGTGTATTCAAACCGATGCGGTCCCGGAACATCCATCCTCCGATAATGCTCCCATCTCGGCGTCCCGGCTCGTCGAGAACGGGCACAAAATGGACGTGACACGCCCTTTTCCGGCTTTCAGC
>NZ_CAKJTP010000147.1:6674-10153 GCF_917627335.1 Protofrankia sp. CiT1
TCAGCCATGAAGCCCGCCCGGATCGGCCGCGGGGCGTGCCCTGGGCGCCAGCGGCGAGTTCCTGACCCGGAAGACCCGCGCGACATTCCGCGGCAGCCACCAGTTCCAGCGTCCGAAGAGCTTCATCGCGCTCGGGACGAGCAGCGCCCGGATGATGGTCACATCAAGAATGATCGCCGCCGCGAGCCCGAACCCGAACTGTTGCAGACCGACGATGGACCCGGCGACGAAACCCATGAAGGCCGCGAACATGACGAGT
This sequence comes from Protofrankia sp. CiT1, assembly GCF_917627335.1. Taxonomy (NCBI): domain Bacteria; kingdom Bacillati; phylum Actinomycetota; class Actinomycetes; order Frankiales; family Frankiaceae; genus Protofrankia; species Protofrankia sp. CiT1. The sequence goes on from NZ_CAKJTP010000147.1 coordinate 6,934, forward strand.
CCGGCCGCAGTCACGATGCGACCGGTCCTCGCCAGCCCGAGTACCACCGCGGTCTCGTTGTCATGGCCGGCGTCCCACTCCTCGCGCATGCGGCTCACCAGGAAGACCTCGTAGTCCATGGAGAGGCCGAACACCATCGCGAAGATGAAGACCGGGATCCAGCCCTCGATCTGGTCGAAGGAGATGAGCCCGAGCGCGCTGCCCGCGCCCCACTTGAAGAAAACCACGAGCAGGCCGTAGGCAGCAGTGATCGAAAGCAGGTTCAGAATAATCGCCTTCAGTGGCAGGACGATTGACCGGAAGGCCCGCAGCAACAGGAAGTACGTCAGGAGGAGCACTCCGAGTACGAGCCAGGGGAAGGCGCTGTAGGTGAGATCGAGGAAGTCCACCCCGCTCGGCGGGCCACCGCCGGCATAGACGCTGACACCGGTGGGGAATCCGGCGGCCGTGACGATGTCATGACGAAGGCGGTCGGCGAAGTCGAGCGATGCGGGTACCCCGTACTCGCTCTTCCCGATCACCTGTAGTTGCAGGTAGCGCCGGGACGGGTCGACGAACTGGCCGCCGGACTGGCCACCGGACGAAGCGGCAGACGGGTCGAAGACGACCGCGGCGACCTCCGGGTCGGCGTGCAGGCCATCCTGGAACCGGCTGAGCGCGGCGCGCAGCTGTGGATCATCCGCTCCACCGGGCTGGTGGGTATCAATAACGACTGCCGTCGGTGCCAGCGCGCCCCCGCCGACTGCCCCGGAGAGAATGTCGAGGCCCTGGACGCTCTCGAGATTGCGCGGGATGCCCTTGTTCGAGCCCGGCCCGAGCTCAAGGGCGGTGACGGGCAGCGCAAGCGTGCCGAGCAAAGCTGTGGTGCCAGCTGCGATGGCCACCGGATGGCGCATGATCGCCCGTGCGAAACGCGCCCAGAAGTTCTCCTCCGCCTCCCGCCGCTCGGTGATGGAGTGCGGTAGGAGCCGCACCCGATCGAGCTTCGCGGCCAGGAAGTACAGCAGCACGGGTAGCAGCGTGAGCGCGCAGATGACCGAGACGACCGGGATGAACAGGCCCCCGAGGCCGAAACCACGCATGAACGGCACCGGCATGGCCAGCATGAGCGCGAGACCGATGGCGACTGCCGTGCCGCTGAACACGACCGCGCGGCCGGCTGTCCGCATCGTGGCGACGATCGCGTCCGGTCTTTCCCTGCCGCGCCGCAGCTCCTCCCGGTAACGGTAAATGATCAGCAACGAGTAGTCGACGGCGATGCCCAGGCCGATCAGCGTGACCAGGTTCTGCAGGTAGGTCGACAGCTCCATGTAGTGCGCGAAGATCCAAATGATCGCCAGGGTCGCGGGGATCGCCGCCGCCGCAAAGATCAGAGGGAGGAGAAAGGCGAGCGTCCCGAAGACGAACGCGAGGATGACGAGCGCGATCGGAATGGCGATGTAGAGCTCGCCGATCTGGAGGTCACGTTTGAACACTGGATCAAGATCATGCTCGATCGCGGCCTGGCCGGTGACGTAAAGCTGTGCACCCGGCACAGTGCCGGCCGCGGCACGCATCGTGCCGGTGTAGCCCTTCGCGTCGGCCGGCTCGAGATTTGACACGATACGGGCACTGACAACGGAGTCGGACAGCGGTTGCACCGATGCGACCACCCCGCTGGGAAGAACACCGGCCGCGCGGTGAGCCGCCTGGTCGACCGCGGGCACGAGCTGGCTGGCAGACCCCGGCGCGGTACGTACGACAAGCATGAAGGAACCGGTCGTCCGCTGGCCGAAACGGTCCTCAAGAATCTTCTCCGCCCGCTGGGTGTCGGTACCGGGAAGCGTGAAGCGGTTCGTCAGGAGGCCACTCAACCCGGACGCGGCCGCGCTCGACATGACGAACACAACCGCCCAGACCGCTACGACAGCCCATCGATAACGGATCATCGCGCGCGTCCAGCGTTCCATCGCAGCTACCTCGTTACCAGCGCATGCCTGGTGGCTCCCCGGTTGTCATTCGAGTGTGGACGCCGGCGGGCCGGCTCGCTCGGTGACCGTCCGCGGCACACGTCCCTTAGTGGTCGGCGCCGGAAGTTCATCCAGGGCCTGCCGGCGCCAGCCGGCGCCTCGCTTCGTTGTCGTCGGCCCCGGTAGAACACCGCTACCGGGGCCTCCTCCGCCTCGCGACGCATCCACCTGGCATCCGACAACCCCCGAAGGACTTCCAGCGCCGACCACTTAGCGCAACGCAACGATGACAGCCGCGACCGAGAGCAGGCTGCCCCTCCATAATGGGCAGTGTCAGATGATCAAAATAATTGTAAAAAACACAGAATGATGCTGGATGAGTGCCCGGCGCCAGGGGAGCAACGTGGAACCGCGACCGTCGTTTCAGAATCTCTTATTTCGGCATCGGTACCCACCGAAGGCAGCCGTCGCGGGAATCACCCTGTTCACCCTGTTCACCCTGGCGGCGTGCGGCGGCGCGGGCGCAGGCCGGCAGGCCGCCGCTCGGGTCAGCCCGTCGGCCGGTGATTCGGCCAGTGCCGTACCCACCGCCACAGTCCGCCCCGTCGCGGTCATCCTGCATGCGTATGACTACCTGCTTACCGAAGGTCCTGAAACACGCGGCTTCGTCCGCGGCATATCTCCCCGCAGCTCTCCTGGCAGCCTGTCAACCCCGCAGATCTCCGAAACCAAGCTCGCGGCCTGCCTCGGCGTACCGGTCAGCCAGGTCCATAGCCATGCGACCGACCTGGCTGACGGCGCCTACTTCACGAGTAACGACGGGCTGACCACCATCGGCTCGGAGGCGGAGATCACCTCAGCGGTCGATGTAGCCCGCGACATGGACATCCTCTCCCGTCCACAGGCAGCGGCATGCCTTGGCCAAGCCTTCTTCCCGATGGTCCGGGAAGGGATATCGGCAGCCGGCGGGACCGCCACGCTCGACTCGGCACGCGCGCTGACCCCGCCTGCCGGTAGCGCGGGCGGGGTGCGCATGGTCATGACGGTGACCGGCGGTGGTAAACGTGTCCCAGTAACGCTCGACCTCATCTGCGTCATGTCCGGCCGCGTCGAAAGCAACATCGTGATCAGTCAGGTAGACGGCACGCCAGACCCGACAGTCGAACAGGACGCTGTCCGCCAGGTCGCCGGGAAAATCGCCCGACAGGCAGGGGTTCCCGCGTAAGAGCGCCCGAGGATAGGACTGTCCGGCTCGCGGCAACACCCAGCAC
>NZ_CAKJTP010000148.1:0-1782 GCF_917627335.1 Protofrankia sp. CiT1
GGTCGCGTCCGCGCTGTCGCCGGGGGCGATGGTTGACGCCGCGCCCCCGGGCGAACGGGCCGTATCGGTCGCCGCCATCGCCGCGCGCGCTCTGCCGTCGGTTGTCACGATCACCGTGACCAACCCGGTCCTGTCCGCCACCGGTTCCGGTGTGATCATCAGGTCGGACGGCTACATACTGACCAACAACCACGTTGTCGCCGGGGCAGCCGTCGGGGCACGGGTCTCGGTGACCTTGTACAGGGAGCTGCGGCAGATTTCGGCGGAGATCATCGGACGTGACCCCAAGACCGATCTCGCCGTCATCCGGATTCCGGCGACAAGCCCGCTACCCGCCGCGGCGTTGGGGCGTTCCGGCTCGCTCGTGGTCGGTGCGCCGCTGGTGGCCATCGGCGCACCGCTGGGATTGGCCGGAACGGTGACAACGGGTATTGTCAGCGCGCTTGACCGTAACCCAACGGTGCCGGCGGAGTCCGGGGGCGAGTCGGTTCTCATCGGCGCGATTCAGACCGACGCGGCCATCAATCCCGGCAATTCCGGCGGCGCGCTGCTGGACGGGCGTGGTCAGGTCGTCGGCATCACCACCGCGATCGCGGCCGTGCCCGGTTCCCGCGCCGAGCATGGCGCGTCCGGGAACATCGGCGTGGGCTTCGCCATCCCGATCGACTATGCGAGGTCGGTGGCCGACGAGATCATCAGTACCGGCCGGGCCACCCATCCTGATGTCGGCGTGTCCGCTGGGACGATCACCCCGGATGACGCGGCGGCGATCGGGACCTCTCCCGGCGCGCTCATCCGCGGGGTGACGCGGGGCGGGCCCGCCGATGTGGTCGGACTGCGTCCGGGAGACATCATCACCAAGGTCGACGGAGCCGCTATCGGGAACACCAACGACCTGATCGCGGCGATCCGGGTGCACCGGATCGGCGACCGGGTCACCCTCACGTTCGAGCGCGATCACAAGACCCATGAGGTCGAGCTGGCCCCCCAGGAACAGCGCGACTGAGAGCCTTTTTGAATCTTGGGTTCGGACCGCGACGCCGCGTCCGGCTGGTTCCCGGCAAGGTTGCCGGTGTTGCGGCCGCGCTGAGCGGAACGCATCCGGGCCGGCGGGCCGGTGGGCCGGTGGGCCCGCGAAGGGAGGCGACCGGTCCGGAGCTGTTCCGTTGATCGCGGTTGCGAGGTAGTGTGGGGCCGTGTTCAATGGCGTCGGCTGGGGCGAGGTCGCTGTCCTGCTGCTGATCGGTCTGTTCGTGTTTGGCCCGGAGCGGTTGCCGAAGGTGGCCCGTGAGGCCGGTCAGATGCTGCGTCAGTTCCGGCAGATGGCCGCGGGCATGCGCGAGGAGCTGCGCTCCGAGCTTGGTCCGGAGATTGCCGATCTTGACCTGAGTACCCTGCATCCCAAGACGTTCGTCCGCAAGCACCTGTTCGACGATGAGGACCCGCTGCTTCCGTCGTACCTGTCCAAGCGGACGTCGTTCGACAAGATGCTCTTCGACGACGACGCGGAGGCACCTCCGGTGCCTGGTGGTGAGCGGGCTCGGCCCCGGCTCTCCTACGACGACATGCAGGCGGGGCCCGCGGCAGCCGTCAAGCCACCGTCGTTGACGAAATCCCCCATCCTGACCAAGGCTACCCACAAGGCCGTCTCGACCGGGAGCAGGGCTGCCATCCCCTCGGACCGAGGTCAGGCCACGACCGCGGCACCTGTTACCCGCGGGGCGGCCACCGCCGAGACACCGGCGGCGACCCCTTTTGACACCGACGCAACCTGACTGACCC
>NZ_CAKJTP010000148.1:2237-10371 GCF_917627335.1 Protofrankia sp. CiT1
GAACGTCCGGCCGACCACCAGTGGCCTTGCCAGCGACCGCCCGGACGCGGCTCCCTGCTCGAACGACGAGATCGAACAACGACTGCTGAAACATGCCGTAGAGCGACCAGCTCAGCTCCGGCGGGTCGGGGTGAGGCCCAGGGATCGACCGGCCAGCCCGCGTGAGCGCGATGACAGGCGCTCGGCCACTTCCCGCAGGATCTTCGAGGCTTCACAGTCCGGATCCGCGGTCACCAGCGGGACGCCGGAGTCGCCGCCTTCGCGCAGCCGGACGTCGATGGGCAACTGCGCCAACAGCGGCACGTCGTGCCCGAGCACCCGGGTCAGGCGTTCGGCTACCGCCGCGCCGCCACCGGAGCCGAAGACGTCCACCCGGCCGGCACAGTGCGGGCAGGGCAACCAGGCCATGTTCTCCACCACGCCGACGACGTTCTGCCGGGTCTGGACGGCGACCGTGCCGGCCCGTTCGGCGACCTCGGTGGCGGCGAGCTGCGGGGTGGTCACGACGAGGAGCTCGGAGGACGGCACCAGCTGCGCCAACGAGATCGCGATGTCGCCGGTGCCTGGTGGCAGGTCGAGCAGCAGGACGTCGAGATCCCCCCAGAACACGTCCGAGAGGAACTGTTCCAGTGCACGGTGTAGCATTGGTCCGCGCCAGGTGACCGGTTCGTTGCCCCGGGTGAACATGCCGGTGGAGATCACCTTCACGCCGTGCGCCTGTGGCGGCATGATCATTTTTTCGACCTGGGTGGGGAGGCGGTCGACTCCGAGCATCCGGGGGATCGAATGCCCGTAGATGTCGGCGTCCAGCACGCCGACCGAGAGCCCGGAGCGAGCCATCGAGGCGGCCAGGTTGACCGTCACCGACGACTTGCCGACGCCGCCCTTCCCGCTGGCCACGCCATAGACTCTGGTCAGCGAGCCAGGCTGCGCGAACGGGATCGACCGGGTCGCCGTCCCCCCTCGTAGCTTCGTGTGCAGGGCGGCGCGCTGCTCGGCGCTCATGACCTCGAGGCGGACCCGCACGGACCGCACGCCCGGTACCGCGGTGACCGCACGCTCGACCCGGCTGGTGATCTCCTCGCGCATCGGGCAACCGGAGACGGTCAGGAGCACCACGACATCCACGGTGTCGTCGGTGACGCGAACTGATTCGATCATGTCCAGTTCGGTGATGGGACGCCCGATCTCAGGGTCGAGCACTGTCGCGAGAGCTGCCTGGATCGCGTCCGCGCCAGGCCGGGAAGCAGACAAGAGAAAACCTCGACCGGTCGGTGTGGTGCGTGCGGCTCACGCCGCCACGCCTGCGCCTCCACCATAGCCGCCCGTCCCGGTCGAACGCGCCCGGTGCGGCCAGATCTTGATCATTTCCGCCGGCTGGCCGAAATGTCGATCGTCTGACATCCTCAGCGGGCTCCCTCGCGGCCCTGTACGGGCGACGTAATCTGATCCACGTGACGGTCGACGAGCGGACAGCGGAGCAGGAATCGCCGATTGACCCGCGATCACTGCGGGCATGGCGCCAGTTCCTGCGGGCTCATTCGTACGTCATCCGGCAGTTGGAGACCGATCTCGAATCCGAGCACCATCTGCCCTTGGCCTCCTTTGACGTGCTGGTCCAGCTGTCCGAAGTACCAGATGGCGCCCTGCGCATGAACGAGCTGGCGGAGGCGGTCCTGCTGTCCCGCAGCGGCCTGACACGGCTGGTCGACCGGCTGGAACGCGACGGCCTGGTCGAACGGCGGTCCTGCCCGTCCGACGCCCGGGGGACGTTCGCGACCCTCACACCTGAAGGCCGCAAGCGGTTGCGGGCGGCCTCCCAGACCCACCTCGCCGGTGTCTCGAAGCACGTCACCAGCCACTTCAACCCGGACGAGCTGGACGTGCTCGCCGATCTGCTGAGCCGCCTCGATCCCCGGGCCGCCACGCCGCCGCCCGGCGGCGGGTGCGGTCAGGGCGCCTGACCGCACCCGGGCGGTGCCGAGGCTGGTCCGGTCAACGGCCGCGCCCCGTGCGCGCCGGCGATGAGCGCCTCGTACGCCTGCTCGCTTGTTGTCTCCGCACCGAGGGGCTGGGGCTTGCTCGGCCCGTGGAAGTCGCTGGCGCCGGTGACGATCAGGCCGAGGTCGGTGGCGAGCCGGCGGAGCTGGCTCCGCTCCCGCGGCCGGTGATCGGGATGGTCCACCTCGAGGCCGTGCAGGCCCGCCCTTGCCATGGCCGCGATCACCGCTGGGCCGATGGTCGCACCGCGCCTGCTCGCGTACGGGTGGGCCAGTACGCTGACCCCGCCCGCGTCGCGGACCAGCCGGAGCGCCTCCATGGCGTCGGGCTCATCCCGGCCCGCCCAGTACCGGCCACCGGGGCCGATCCAGGCAGGGGTGAACGCGGCCTCGATGGAGCCCACGAGCCCAGCCTCGACGAGGGCCTCAGCTATGTGCGGGCGTCCGATCACACCGTCGGCTCGGGCGGACACCTGTTCCCAGCACACGGGATGGCCGTCGGCAGCCAGTTTCTCCACTATCCGGCGGGCGCGGGTGACCCGGCCGGCGCGTAGCCGGGCGCGGACGGCGGCGAACACCGGTTCGGTGGCGTCGAACAGGTAGGCGAGCAGGTGCAGGCTTACCCAGCGGTGCTGGTCGGCCCGTATCCCGCAGGAGATCTCCGCGCCCGGGAGCAGGGTCAGCCCGGCGGGCAGCACGGCGGCGGCCTCGGCCAGGCCCGACGTGGTGTCGTGGTCGGTGAGGGCGACCACGGCCAGGCCGGCCGCGGCCGCGAGGCTGACGACTTCGGCGGGGCGGCACAGCCCGTCCGACGCCGTCGAGTGCGTATGAAGATCGATTAATTCGGTCGTGGTCACTGGGCACCCGCCTGGAGCCGCTCGCCGTAGCCGGCTCGATCACGCACCGCGCACCCCGGCTCTCGCAAGACACCTCCGCTTTCCCGGCCCCATCCGGAGCGGCTGTCCAGCACGGTGGCTGCCCAGCACGATAGCCGCGTCCCCGTTGCCGCCGCTTTCATTCACATTCGTGGCGCGCGGTCTTCCGGCCGGGGGCATGAGCCGGCTAACGTCCTGGTGCTGTGAGGAATTCCAGCGGGCCAGCGGTGGCGACCCGGCGCGGCTTTCTCGCGGGCGGGGCTGTGCTGCTGACCGCGGTGGGCTGTTCCGGCGGCGGGTCCGGCGGCGGGTCCGGCGGCGCTGCCACCGCGCGCCCGAGCCTGCGGCCCGCGACCGCGATACCCGGCGTCGGGGACGGCGTGTTCGCTCTCGGGGTCGCCAGCGGGGACCCGCTGCCCGACAGTGTGATCATTTGGACGAGGCTGGCGCCGGCGGCCGGCGTCGCGAGCCTGCCCGCGCGTGACATCCCAGTGGACTGGCAGCTCGCCACCGACGACCGGTTCACCGATGTCGTGGCGGTGGGGACGCAGACCGCCACCCCGGGGTCGGCGCACTCGGTGCACGTCGACGTCCGTGGCCTGCAGCCGGCCCGGGTGTACTTCTACCGGTTCCGTGCCGGGACAGTGATCAGCCCGGTCGGCCGGACCCGTACCGCGCCGGCCGCCGGTGCCGGCACGTCCACGCTGAGTTTCGCGCTGGCCAGCTGCCAGGACTTCCAGAACGGCTACTGGCCGGCGTATGGCGCGATCGCCGCCGACGACCTCGATCTCGTCGTCCACGTCGGTGACTACATCTATGAGTACGACCCGAAGAGCAGGTTCCCAGACCGTCGCCACACCACCCCGGCCAGGCCTGGGCTCGACCAGCTCCAGACTCTCGACGACTACCGGGCGCGTTACGCCCAGTACAAGGCTGATCCGCAGCTGCAGGCCGCGCACGCGGCCGCGGCATGGGTGGTCACCTGGGACGACCACGAAACCGAGAACAACTACGCCGGCCTCATCGACGAGTCGGGCGACACCGGTGACAGGCACCAGGACCCGGCGGCCTTCGCGCGCCAGCGGGCCGCCGCCTACCAGGCCTACCACGAGCACATGCCGATCCGGGCCAGCTATCAGCCCGGATCGCCCGACCTGCGGCTCTACCGCCGGTTCGCCTTCGGCGATCTACTCACCCTCAACGTGATGGACACCCGCCAGTACCGGACGCCGCAGCCCGGCCGCAGCCCGAACGACATCGGCCCGGCCGCTCTGGGGGAGCACAACACGACCGGGACCATGGCCGGCGCTGAGCAGGAGAAATGGCTGATCGACGGGTTGGCCGCGTCGCGTGCCCGGTGGAACGTGATCGCTCAGCAGACGATGATGGCCCAGCTGCACGCCCAGCTCACCCCGGGCAGCGGCGAGGTGTTCGCGAACCTCGACCAAAACGACGGCTACGTGCCCTACCGGACCCGGCTGCTGTCGGCGGTGCGGGACACCGGGGTGGCCAACCCGGTGGTGCTGTCGGGGGACATCCACTGCGCCTGGGTGAACGACCTGCGGGTCGACTTCGACCGCCCAGAGACACCGGTCGTCGGCACCGAGTTCGTCGCCACGTCCATCAGCTCGGGGTTCTTCCTGCCCAGCGAGGAGTTCGTCCGGGCGAACAACCGGCTGCTCAACCCGCACGTGCGGTACTTCCGCGGGGATCGGCGCGGGTACACCCGCATCCGGGTCTCCCCCCGGCAGTGCGCCGCCGACATGCGCGTTGCCGAGAGCATCGACCGCCGGGACGCCCCGGTCAGCACCGACGCCACCTGGGTGGTTGAGGCCGGGCGACCCGGTGCCCAGCAGGCCTGACGGCGATCACGACGGCGATCACGACGGCGTTCGGGGCGGTTGTCCCGCGTACCGTCCGGCGGGAGCGAGGTAACGCAGCGCACCGGGACGTACAACGATTTCCGCGGGCAGCTCCGCGACCGGGTCGCCGTCGGCGTAGAGCTGGAACGGGCGGTCGGCGTCCACCCGGACCCGCGTCGCCTGCCGCGTCTGGACGTGCGGGGAGTCCACGTGCCGGCCGGAGAACACCTTCGGGAAGGTGGCGAGGAAAGCGGCCTTGCCGCACCGCGACAGCAGCACGACGTCGAGCAGGCCGTCGTCGGGTTTCGCCAGGGGCGCGAGGTGCATGCCGCCGCCGTAGTAGGCCGAGTTCGCCACCGCCACCGTCCAGCCGGTGACCTCGCGCGCCGCGCCGCCGTCGATCTCCACGGTGAACCGGGCGGGGCGCCAGGTGGCTGCCGCGCGTAACGCGCCGTAGGCGTAGACCTGCTGGCCCCGGATGAACCGGGCGCGATTGGCGATCACCTGGACGTCCGAGTCGAAACCGACGCTGGCGATGCCGAGGTAGGCACGGCCGTTGGCCTCGGCCAGGTCGATCCGCCGTTCGGTGCCGCTGGCCAGGGCGGTGGCGGCGATCACCGGTTGCCTGGCCGCGCCCATCCCGCGCAGGAAGTCGTTGCCGCGCCCGCCAGGCAGCACCGCGAGCAGTCCGCCGAGGCGCGCCACCGTCTCGGCGACCCGGCCGGCAAGACCGTCCCCGCCGAGCGCGACCGCGACCCGCCCGTCCGCCACCGCGTCCTCGGCCAACTCCGCGGCGTGGTCGATGTCCCTGGTCAGTTCGGTCCGCACGTCGCGGGCCCAGCGTTTCAGCGCCGCGGCGACGTCCGGCAGCACACGGGCGCCGCGTCCACCGCCAGCGTGCGGGTTGACGATGAGCAGCAGCCGGCGGCAGTCCACCTCGACCGCTGCCGGAACGGTTTCCAGAGGCTGTGCCATGGCTGTCCGGCCCTTCTCGCATCCGCCGCGGCCCTGCTACGTCCACCGGTACTGCTCGGGTCCGTGCTGGTGGCGAGAGCCGAGCTTACGAGACATCTCGGATGCGCCCGCGCCGCCTCGGCGTGCCGCTCACAGATGAGTGCTGTCGGCACCGAACGGCAGGCATGAGGTGATCATCTGGGCGTTCCGCAGGTCCTGGACGACGAGATGCTCCAGCAGCAGCGTTGCGGCATCCGCCGGCCAGAGCACCACCCACAGCCATACCCCGCAGGCCTCACCCACGAAGGCGGCCCGGTCGGGCGGGCAGACGACCGGCCACAGCGCGGTCGGGTGCCCAGCGGCCTCGATCTTCTCCTCGGGCCTGTCGCCGATGCGCTCGGGATCGGTACCTGGCAGCCCGGCAAGCCGGGCGCCGAGGCCGATCCCCGGCTCCTCGGCGATGATCACAAGTTCCGCCGGCCCGCCGAGCGGGGAGGGGCCGCCCGCGGCAAACGCGGTCGCCCGCGGTCCGGTGCGGTCGTCACCAGCCCAGGAGACGCCGCTGGCGAACCAGTGGACCGGCATCGGCCAGGGGACCCATATCGGCGCCTTGGCAGCGTGCGCGAGGAAGAGCAGCACCTGCTCCCGGGAGGACACCGCCACTCGGTAGGGGCTGACATCCCCATGTTCGTCACAGCGCCACTGGCTGTTCCACAGGTCGGGCGGATGCACCGTCCGCAGGCAGCGGGGACACGCAGGCGGGCTCGTCACCGGGCCGCTCCCCGGTGATGCGCGCCGCTGCCTGACAGTTCCACCGATCCGATGACTTCCCTCCGGTCATGTGCGGCAAACCTGCTCCGGGCAGACCTCACGAGCCGTGGCAAGACGGGCATCAGGGAGTTTCCCCCCGGGCGTGCCGGTGTCCGTCGGGGTATGCCGGGGCCGGACCTTCAGGACTGTCGCGCGTGGCGTCACCCGTGTCAGGCTCTTGTGCACGAAAGTGGAGCAGTGGCTTCCATGAGCAAGGCCGAGCCGTTCTGGGTGGCGGGCCGGCCGGTAACGGGTTCGGCGACCTTTCAGGTCCGTCACCCGTGGGACGATCGTCTGATCGCCACGGTCGCGCGGCCGGATCCGGCGCAGGTGGACGCGGCCGTGGCCGCCGCCAGCGCGGCCATGCCGGCCATGTCGGCCATGTCGGCCCACGGCCGGGCCGCGGCCCTCGCCCACGTCGCGGGCCGGATCGCCGAACGCGGTGAGGAGCTGGCCGCGCTCATCACCGCCGAGAGCGGCAAGCCGCTGACCTGGGCCCGGGTCGAGGTCGCGCGGGCATCCTCGACGTTTCGCTGGGGCGCGGAGGAAGCCCGGCGCTGGTCGGGGCAGCTCCAACGGCTCGACACCGACCCGGCGGGGGCGGGCCGGGCCGCGGTGGTCCGGCGTTTTCCTCGTGGCCCGGTGCTGGGGATCACGCCGTTCAACTTCCCGCTGAACCTGGTCGCGCACAAGGTCGCACCCGCGTTGGCGGTCGGCGCGCCCATCATCGTCAAGCCCGCGCCGAAGACGCCGTTGTCGTCCCTGCTGCTGGGCGAGCTGCTCGCCGAGACAGACCTGCCCGAAGGCGCGTGGTCGGTGCTGACCGTGTCGAACGAGGCTATGCCCGAACTGGTCGCGGACGCCCGGCTACCGGTCGTGTCCTTCACCGGCTCGGCCCCCGTGGGCTGGTCGATCAGGGACGCGGTGCCGCGCAAGCACGTCGTCCTCGAGCTGGGCGGTAACGCGGCGGTGCTGGTGGCGGCGGACTGGTCCACCGCCGCGGACCTGCGCTGGGCGGCCGGGCGGATCGCGACGTTCTCGAACTACCAGGCCGGCCAGTCCTGCATAGCCGTGCAGCGGGTCTACGCGGAGCGCGACGTGTACGAGGAGCTGTTGGCCGAGGTGAGCGCCGCGGTTGCCCGGCTGCGCACCGGCGACCCGGGCAACGAGGCGACCGAGGTGGGGCCTTTGATCGACCTGGCCGCGGCCGAACGGGTCGAGCGATGGATCAACGAGGCCGTCGAGGCGGGTGCGACGGTGGTCGTCGGCGGCGAGCGGGACGGCACCACGGTCGCGCCGGCTGTGCTGCGGGGTGTTCCGCCGGACGCCCGCCTGGCGCGGGAGGAGGTGTTCGGGCCGGTCCTCGTCATCGAACCGGTCGACGGGCTGGACGAAGGCCTGGCCCGGATCAACGACAGCCCGTACGGCCTGCAGGCGGGGGTGTTCACCCGGGACGTGCGGGTGGCCTTCCGCGCGCACCGGGAGCTCGACGTCGGCGGTGTGATCATCGGGGATGTTCCCTCCTACCGGGCCGACCAGATGCCCTACGGCGGTACCAAGGGGTCGGGGACGGGCCGGGAGGGCGTGCGGGCGGCCATGGAGGATCTCACCGTCGAGCGTGTGATGGTCCTGA
>NZ_CAKJTP010000149.1:0-674 GCF_917627335.1 Protofrankia sp. CiT1
TGACCGACTCTGGGCTCGGCGGATCCGGCCTCGGGAAAGCCGGCCCGATCATGAGGGCCCGTTGAGCACGTCTTCCGGAATCTCGATACGGCCGGAGGTCAGGCGTCTGCCCGGGTGGTGACGCTGGATCGGAAGCCGGGCTGCGCGGACTTTCTGTAAGCAAGGTCCTACCCGCCGCGGTGGCCCCTGGGCGGTGGTGCTAGCGTTCCCATCACTTCGATGATCGAATATCGAAGTTCGTACGGGGATCACTGTTTGCGCAGAGATCATTTTTTGTATGGAAAGCTGCCGGCCGGACGGGGGGTCCATGGCGGACGGATACGTCATGTTGACGTTGGGTGGGGTCCAGGAGTTCATCGCGGCTTCCCGGCGTACAGCCGACCTGTGGACGGCGAGCAGGCTGATGTCCCGGTTGTGCCAGGTTGCCGTACGAGGAGTGACGGACGGCAACGGTGAGCCGGTGCTCCCGGCCGTCGCGGACGTCCCGGACGGGCTACCGAACCGGATCTTCGCGGTGGTTCCCGCCGGAGGCGCGAGAAGGCTCGCGGAGCGCGTGGCGCGGGACGTCCACGCGGAGTGGGATGCCTTGCGCACGGTGACCTTCACGAGTGTTGATGACGAGACGCGCACGAGTCTTGACACCTTCCCGGTCGTGCGGTGGGTCGTCTGGGAAC
>NZ_CAKJTP010000149.1:1067-1629 GCF_917627335.1 Protofrankia sp. CiT1
ATTCCCGGCCGGCTGAGGCTTGCTCCGGGCGAACGCCTGTGCCCGGTCTGCGCGGTCAAGCGCGACCCGGACGTCACTGAACGCCTCGCGGGGGAACGCGCGGTGTTCCCGTCCACGGCCTCTGTCGCGACCGCGCCCTTTCGCGTCCGCATAGTCAGGGCACTGGCTGGCGGGAATACCAGCGGCCCGCTGGCGCAGGCGGTACGCAGGCATCGCGGCGCGGTGCACGGTGTCACCGCCACGCTGCGCACGGCCGGCGCCGGACTTTCTGGCAGTCTTGAACGCCCTGGCGCGCTCCCGACGCTTGAGGCGCAGGTTCGGCTGCTCGGCGACGGCGCCCTTACCGGCTGGTCCCGCCTGGAGGGCTCCTGGTGCCTGGCCGACACCTGGCAACCGGAGTCCCTCCTGCGCGAGAACGGGCTGGCGCTGCCGGCCGGCGATCCGCGTCACGACGAGGTTGTGCGTGCCTGCGCCGAGGGACGCCAGGCATGCACCGAGCTGCTCAAGGCGTTCGCCAGCACACCCGGCACGGGCGCGGGCACCGGCCCCGACGCTGGCGCTG
>NZ_CAKJTP010000149.1:2421-10916 GCF_917627335.1 Protofrankia sp. CiT1
CTGGCGTTGATCGTCCAGGATGCCGACAGCATGGGCCGAGCACTCTCGCATGCGCGGATGCCCACGGGCAGGGACATGCGGGACTGGCACGGCCAGGTCTCCAAGGCGCTCGTGGCGATCGCCGGAGCGCAGGTCAAGGCGCTCGAGGACGAGCACGGCCGGGCGGTCTACGCGGGTGGCGACGACCTGCTGGGGCTCGTCCCCGCCGTGAGTGCGCTGCGGGTCGCGGGCCGATGCCGGGAACTGTTCCACACCGGCGCACAGGGCCTGCTGACCCGGCCGTCCGTGTCGACCGCGGTCGTGTTCTTCCACATCAGTTATCCGTTGCAGGATGCGCTCGGCCGTGCCCGGGACGCCCTGAAAGCGGCCAAACAGCGCCCGGGGAAGGCAAGCCTCGCGCTGGTGGTGCTGCGCCGGGGCGGCGAGCGGGCCGCGACCGTCCTGCCGTGGCGGGGGCGCGGTGGCCGCGATCCGGCGGCGTCGCTGATCGGCCTGGTCGAGGCCTTTCGCGGTGGTCTGTCGCCGCGGCTCATCCACGACATGTACGACGAACGGTACGGGATCGCCGAGCTCGCGGGATCGGGCCTTGACTACGGTGCCGAGGTCAGCCGTCTGGTCACCCGGCACAGCGCGGTGGAGAGCCGGGCCGCGGAGTTCACCGGACGGGTGCGTGAGGTCGAACCGGCCACGAGCCGCCTCTCCGCCGACGACATGATCGTCTGGGTCGACACGCTGGAGATCGCCAGGTTCGTTGCCCAGGAGGGACGATGAGCGCAGGGAGGATGAGCGCGGCGCCGCCCGAGCCCGCGGCAACGCCCGCCGACCAGCCCGGGGAGACCGGCGGCGAAGCGTCGGCATGGGTGTTGTTCCACCCACTGGACGTGGTGACGTTCCGGGATGGCCGTCCCTTCACGACCGGGATGACCGCGACCGCGCACACGACCCTGCCACGGCCGACGTCGACCGGCGGGGCACTGCGCACCGTCTTCGGCGCCAATCCACTGCGGATCACCGGGCCGGTACTCGTCCGTACGGGTGGCCCCAGAACGTCGGTGCTGCTGCCCGCGCCAGCCGATCTCGTCGTTGACGACGGTGTGCCGCGCCGCCTGCGCCTGCGCCTGCGCCTGCGGGAGCATCCCGGCGAGGATGGCGACGCCGACCTGTTCCTGCCGGCAGGAGTCGAATCGGATCTTTCTTTTCCTGATGGGCGGCCAGCCGGGCCGAGCTTGCTGACAGGCGTGGGGGAACCCACCGGCGCCTACCTGTCCGGTGAAGCGCTCGCCGGCTACCTCAGCGGCGATCCGTCCCGCGCGTTGGAGCATCTTGCGCCATCCGATGCCGGGGCATCCGGCTCCGCCGGGAGATCGAGGTCCCAGGCACGCTCGTCGGGGCCGCTGGTACGGGAAAGCCGTCTCGGTATCGCCCGCCACCCCCGCTCGTCCCGGGACGGCACCGGGCGTACGACCGTATCCGGTTTTCTCTACCAGGCTGATTTCTGGCGTCCGGCCGAGACCGGAGCCGCGGGTTCGTCCGGCAGCGCGGGCGTCGCGTTCGGCTGCCGGGTGTGGTTCACAGACGCTGTACCAGAACCGGTGGAGACGGTCGTGCGGCTGGGCGGTGAAGCCCGGCAGGCGGCGGTGACGGTCGTCACCGCAGGTATGGGGCTGCCGGCGCTGCCGGCGGCTCCGGCGGATTTCCCGGGTGGCCGGGTGCTGCTCTACCTGGCCACGCCCGCGGTTTTCCGGGACGGCTGGCTGCCCGAGATCCCGGCTGGCGCGACGCTTCGCGCTGCCTGCACGCCGGCGCCCGAGGTGATCGCTGGAATCGACGGCGACAGCCAGCGAGTCCGGCCGTTGCGCTGGGCGGTCGCGGCGGGCAGCGTCTACTTCCTGGAATTCGACGATCCGGCCGAGGCGGCCTTGTTCGCGGCGAAGACGCACGGCGCATGCCTGCCTCAGGCGGAGGACGGGATACCTCCGAAAGACCGAGCTCAGCTGATGGGCCGGGCTCATGCGAAAGACCGGATACACCCCAAGGACTGGATTCGCCCGAAGGACTGGATGCGCACGGCCGGTTTCGGCCTGTGCCTGGTTGGGAGATGGTGATGGGCGGCTGCGCCCTGCTTTATTGTTACGCGGAAAGCGCCGTCCATGCGGGTGGGTCGGACAGCGTCGGTGTGATCGACCTGCCGATTCAGCGGGAGGCGACGACGCGCTTACCGACGATCTGGGGGCAGAGCGCCAAAGGTGCGCTGCGTGACCACGCGCGGGAGGACGGAAAGAACTGGCCGGACGTGGAGAAGGTGTTCGGCTCGGCCCCGCCGGGCACCTCCGGCGCGGGTACCGACCCGCCGAAGCCGGGCTGGCTCGCGGTCGGGGACCTGCGGCTGGTCGCCTTCCCTGTACCGACGCTGCGTAACACCTTCGCCTGGGTCACCAGCCCGCTGCTGCTCGCGCGCCAGACGAGGATGGCGGAGCTCGCCGGGCTGGGTGGCCTTCCGGCCATCCCGACAGTGAACGCTGGCGAGGTGGTGCCGGCCGCGTCGTTCTGGGCCGAGGCGGGCGCGCGGCTCGCGGTCGGCGAGTACGACATGGCCGCCGCACCGGTGGCGGATGCTGTGGCGGCGTGGGCGGGCTGGCTCGCCGACAACGCCCTGCCAGCGGCATCGGACGGCGGTGGCCGGCCGAGTCCGTCCGATTCCTTCGCCTTTTTCCGTACCAAGCTGCGTACCGATCTGCTGCTGGTCAGCGACGACGACCTGGCCGCACTCACCACGGAGCACGTCGAGCTGCTGCCCCGGGTCCAGCTCGCGGCGGAGGCCAAGACGGTCAAGCACGGCCCCTGGTACACCGAGTACCTGCCCGCTGAGACGATCATGTGTTCGCTGTTGCGGGACTGCCTGCCGGCCACCTCCCCGGCCGAGCCTGACCGCATGGCGGGCCTGCGGGCACGTCTGGACGGGGAGCTGCTGATCGCGGGCGGTGACGAGACGCTGGGCAAGGGTCTGCTGTGGCTTCGCTGGCGCGGGCCCGACAGCAGGCCCGCCAGCGGCCCCGACGGCGGAGATCACGCCAGAGATCACGGTGGAGACGGCAGCGGGAGGACATCTGATGGCCCGGCGTGACCAGAAGCTGGCGGTCGTCTCCTGGCAGCTCGTCGGCGGGGTTGCGGATCCAGCCCGACCGCACTTCCGCAGCCGGGCGATGAACCTCGGTCCGATGCTGGTCGGTTCCGGTCTCGCGGCGACCGCGGCCTTCCACGAGGCCAAGGCCGGGCCTGGCCAGTCCGCCAAGCCGCTGAACCAGGCGTACCGGGTCCTGGTCGACGCCCTCGCCAACCATGTGCTCGGCAGGTCCGACGCGAACGGCAGGGCCTTGGTCCTGGATGTCGGGACGATGGACATCGCCGACTACCGCCGGGCGTCGGCGGACGCCCGGGCGTTCGCGCTGTGGGTCCGCCGCGCCGCCGAGGCGTTGATCCCACCGGCCGCCCAGGACGAGGCGCGGTCGTGACCCGCCTTGCCGGCCCGCTTGGCAACGTCGTCACCTACTCACCGGCGGGCAACGAGACGCCGGGTTTCATATTGATCACAAGTGGTGGCGGGAAGCCCGTTATGGCGAGTGCGAAGACAGCCACCGCGAACGGCGGGCTGCTGTTGCGTCGTGCGATCTGGGAGGAGATCGCGCCGACCCAGCGGGAGGCGGCCGAGCGGGCGCTGCGGGAGGCGACCGCGCGCGCCCTCGACCCGTCCGGTCGATTGCTGGAGGCGGCTCGGCTCCGCCGGGCAGCCGCTGTCGCCCGCTTGGCCGGGCGGGGCCGCATCGTGCGGGCGCTGCGGGTCCGGCCGGTATGGCGGGTGGTCATCGGTCTCGGTGAGCAGACGCCTGCGGAGATCGGCATGAGCGTGCACGGCACCTACGGGGTTCCGGTCCTGCCTGGCTCGGCGCTCAAGGGCGCGGCTCGGGCCTGCGCGCGGGAGGACTACCCCGAGTCTTACGGGGATTACGGCCGGATCGTGTTCGGGAAGGAACCGGGTGAGGCCCGCCGGGCGGGCGAGGAGACCGGTACCGATGAGGACGCTGGCGAGAGCACCGGCGACGAGGTGCTCGCGGACGGGCGGTTCATGTTTCTCGACGCCCTGCCGGAGCTGCCGGCCAAGGCCGCCGGCACCGGGGTCGAGATCGACATTATGAACCCGCACGTCCCGGAGTACTACGGAGATCCCGCGGCCGCCGCACCCGCCGAGTACCAGCAGCCGGTGCCCGTGGCTTTCTACACGGTGACCTCCGCGGTCACCTTCACCATTTACCTGGTCGGTCGAGGGCACGACCCGGACCTGCCCGAGCTCGCCGCTTCCGACGATGAAGACGGCCCGGTCGCGTGGCTGTCGACGGCGCTGCGGGACCGGGGCCTCGGCGCCAAGACAAACGCCGGCTACGGCTATTTTTCCGTCGAGATCGCTGACACCGCCGAGACAGCTGCCGCCGGACCAGCCCGTCCGAAGGACCGACGATGACCGTTCACCTGTTGCCGTGCGGCACATCCGTACTGGCGAACCTGCTGCCGCCCCGGTCGGTCACCTCGCTGAGCCGGGATGATGTCGGCACGATGACGGCATGGGCAGGCCGGGAACTCACGGCGGGCGCGCTCGACCGGCCCGAGACCTGGGCGGAGTCCTTTCACACCGAGGTCGGCCCGTATCTGGAGCCGATTGTGCGTTGCCCACATCCGGTAAGGCTCAGTGCTGAGATCGCAAGCCTGCACAGCTACCGGGCAGCCATATCCGATGACCGAGTGGTTCTGCTGGCGTCCGACACGGCGGAGGGCATGCTTGCCGCCCTGTTGAACGCCGCCCGGTTCCGCCGGCCCGTGCGGGTGCACGCCCGGCCGGTCCTCGACGGCACCGCCGATGGAGTGTTGCTCCGCGCGGAGGCCGCCGGGGAACCGGTGCACATCCTGCGCATCCCGCGATTGCTGCCGGACAAGACGGAGACGTTCACCGAGGCCATGGAGAACGTGGCGAAGGCGCTGGTCTGGTCCGCGCTGCTCCACCGCCCACCGAGAGCGGAGCTTGCGCTTCACCTGTCGGGAGGATACAAGGCGACGCTGCCGTACCTGGTTGCGTTCGCGGAGTACCTCAACGGCGAACGTCCGCCGGTGCGGGCATTCTGCCTGCACGAGGGGGGCGCGGAGAATCCGGACCCCGGCCTGGTGGAAATCTACCTGCGGGCCATCAGGACCAAAACGGACATGGCGGAGCTTGCCGCCGCCGAGGCGGGTTGCCTGCCAACAGATACCGAGCAGCTGCTCGGCTTCGCCTACCGGAACGTCCACGCTCGCGCCGAGCTCACTCCGCTCGGTTGGGGTCTCGCGGCGATGCGTCCCTATCTGGCGGGTACGGTGTGACCACGCTCGCCCAGCTGCTCGAGGACGGGCTGCCCGCTGGGATGATCGCGGATGCCTCCGCCTGGACGGCCAAGGCCGACGATTTCCCCCGGCCTGCCGGCGGGGGCAGCACCAGCGGAGTCCGCTTCACCGCTGGCGGGGTCAGCGTCAGCCTGCCCGAGATAGACGAACGCTGGGGCGACCCGGCTGATGCGGCCACGGCCGTGTGCACGCTGGCCGAACAGGTACGCGGCAGGGAACCCGGGATTCTGACGAGGAGTTTCCCCGCGCTTGCCGTCGAGCTCGTCCGGGGCGGGCCGCGACCGCGGTTTCCCGCCGAGCGAGGCTGGCTGGTTGCTGTCCGGCTTGCCGAGGCCGTCCGTATCGTCCTGGAGGATGCGGCGACCGCGGGGGATGTCACCGCGGCACGTGTGCTGCCGTTGGTCCACCGCACGCGCTTCCTGCTCCTGTGGGCGCCGCGTCGGTTTCCCGCTGTGTCGTTTCCGGTCTCGCAGGCGCTCGGGTCCCCGGACGCGCTCGTCCCGCGCGCCGAACAGGCCCGCCTGGACTGGGCGCTCGACCTTGTCAACCACGAGGAGCACCTGCGGTCGCTGTCCTGGCAACCAGGATTTCTGGAGCGGGAACTGCGGCGGCTGGTCTTTGTGGATCACGTCGGCGCAGGCCGGCGGGAGCCGCTTCCCGCACCGCTTCCCGCGAACATGATGCCGCAGGCGGCAAGCCCGGATCCCGACCCGGGCTTCCGAGCCTGGCTGGCCCGGGAGGCTTTCCTGCCCCGGTTCATGCTGGGGCACACCTGGCGGGTGTTGCGCCCAGCGGTGGGACGCGGCCCGTTCGCGGTCCTCGCGCTGATGGCGATGCTGCTGCTGACGCCCGCGGTGGTGTCGGCGTCGGCGTTCGACGGGCACGTCGTCGGCGTTCTGCGCGGTGTGGCAGGGCTGACCGGGGCCACCTATCTTGTGGTGCTCCTGCTCACCATGCGATGCCCGGAGATGACGAGCCTGTGGTGCCTTCGGCTACCGGCTGGCGCGGCGCTCGGCATGGTCGCGTTGATCTCGCGGAGTGACAAGTGGGCGCAGACGGGTGGCCGGGCGGCCCCGCTCATCGCCGCCGCCGCACTGCTCGCTGCCGCCGCCGGTTACCTGGCGTTCGAGGCGCAGGCACACGGGGTTCCCTACGGGCGGGTACTCGCCGGGCGGGTACTGGCGGTGGTCGGGCTCGGCTTCGCGCACGCGGTCGGGGTGGCATCGCTGGTGCTGGCCGTGATCGTGCCGGCGGTGGGGCCGGACCTCGCGGGGACGCTCGCCGGGCCGAGCGCCACCCCACCGGCCGAACTGCTCACGCTTGCCGCCTCGGTCGGGCTCGCCGCGGGGGTGCTCCTGCAGATGCTGTGGGACGACCGTCCCGTCACCTATCCGCTCACCCATCTGCCGTGGAGAGGCCGGACCCGCTGATGACGCCCTGGATTCCCGTCGGTGTGACGGTTACGACCCCGATGTTCCTCGCTCCTGGTCCGGGTGCGCGCTCGGAGCTGCGGATGCCGGGGATTCGCGGGGCGGCGCGGTTCTGGTTCCGGCGCTGGCCGCTCCCGTCTTCGCCAACGACTACGCCGCGCTGGCACGGGCCGAAGCCGAGGTGTTCGGTGCGGCCGGCGGCCAGTACGGCGATGCGCGTATCGGCCCTTCTCCGGTCGCCCTCCGCCTGGTACGACCGCCAGCGCTCGACCCGCCGCTGTCGCGGGCCGAGCTGCGCTCACCCCGCTGGCTTCGGCTGCCACCCATAGGCGAACGCCGCACCCACGGCATCGGCTATCTGCTCGGCCAGGGCCTGTACCTGCCGCCGTCGTCGGGGGAGGGCCGGGAACATCCCGAGCTCGCCCGGCCCGACCACATCCCCGCCGGAGCGACCGGAACGTTCGACGTGCGGATCGGTGTACGCGGCGACGCGGTCTTCGCCGGCTACATCCGCGAGGTTGCCGGGATCTCGCTGTGGGCGTTGGCGACCTTCGGGGGGCTCGGCGCGCGGGTCCGGCGCGGCTTCGGCGGAGTCACCTTCGCCGGACTCGACCAGCTGTGCGCAAAGATCGGCGAAAGCGCGGAGCCGTCCCGGGAGCACCCCGCCATCCTGCGCCTGCACGAACTCGTCGCCGAGCGCCATAGCCGCCCGCTCCCGCGCCGGAGCAGCCCGCGGCAGCTCGGTACGAGCACGGCGTGGCCGGCCGCCCCGACCTGGGCGCGCTGGCACATCCGCCAGTCGGGGCAGACCGGTTCGTGGCCGCAGCTCCTCCACCACGCCGGAGCCAAGCTGCGGGAGTTCCGCGCGCCTGTGGAGCGCGGGCCGGAGTTCAGCTCGTTCAAAAGGTGGGTGACACGCGAGTACACCGATGCCGTCGTGCCCACCCTGAAAGGTGATCGTCCCGCCAGCCGCGATTTCGAGATCGGTTCCTTCGGCCTGCCGGTCGTCTTCGGCAAGGACGCCGAGGCCAAACTCAGGCGGGGGAAGGATGAGCTGCGGCGGGCGTCCCCGCTGTGGATACGCGTCCAGCAGGACCCCGACGGCCGTTGCCGGCTGCTCTACCACGTCTTCGAGGCGACGATAGGCCCGGCCGGCGCCACCCTCGACCTGGAGACCAGGCGACGCCTACCCGAGCGGCTGGATCTTGACGAGACCATGGCCTACCGCACCATCGCCGACTTCCTTGCGACCGCACCGTGAGGTCCGGACGTAAAGGTGCGCTCAGGATCCACAGCCACAGCCACAGCCACGGATGCCTTCGGCGGAGGCAGCCGCACTCAGTCAAGCGGTCATGAACATGACCGGTACAGGCTCGGGCCGCGACCCGCGTTTTTGCCGTGATCCCCGACGGGTCTGTTTGCGCAGCTCGGACCATATGTCGATCTTTCATGCCGACCAAATATCGATCTCCATCAAGATCCCCGACGTTCGGTCCCCGCAACGGGGTACCATCGTCGCAGCTCAGCGCCCCTCTCAAGGGGGGTGCCCCCGCTAACCCCAGCCCGATCATGAGGGCATTGAAACGCCTCCGTCCATAAGTGTGTCCATTATAGCAATGGCCCCGCTAAGGGAGCGCA
>NZ_CAKJTP010000150.1:0-1730 GCF_917627335.1 Protofrankia sp. CiT1
GTCGGTGACCGCGCCGGCGGGGCTGTCGGTGGCCGCGCCGGCGGGGCTGTCGGTGGCCGCGCCGGCGGGGCTGTCGGTGGCCGCGCCGGCCATGGCAAGATCCCGGCGGATGCCGCCGCGGATGACCCGTAGCGCGTAGACAAAGCCGCCGAAATAGAGCGTCGCCTGCATCACGACGCCCGCGGACAGCGCGACCGGTACCGAGAACACGGCGGCGAGCGCGGTGTGACGGACGTATTCGCCGAACTTGAACAGGCGCATGTCCGCCATCCGCCGCAGCCGCCCCCGGCCGGGCTCGCCGAACGCGGCCAGCGTGCGGCGGTAGCAGAACGACATGATCAGCGCCGCTGGCGCCGCGACGGCAAGGCCCCACCAGCCGCCCGGGACGACCGCGGCGAGTATCACGATCGGGACGAAGGCCAGCGTGGCCACCCGTGCGGCGAGCTGGAAGGCCCGCGTGGCGCCGATGCGGACCGGCACGGTCATGTTCCCCACGACAGGATCAAGGTCGACGTCGCGCAAAGCGGCGAGGATATTGTTGGAGACGCAGGCGATCAGCAGGTAGGCAAGCACCCCGACCAGCCACCACGGGTGCTGGCCGCCAGCGAGGTACCAGCCCACCACCGCCGGGATCGTCTGCGGCACGCTCACGACGAAGCTCGCGACGACGCCCTCGTCCTTCACCGTCGAGTACGCCATGGAGAAGACGACCGCGGCAATCGTGAGCGCGAGCGCGAGCCCCGTACGAGCGACACCGCCGCACGCGATGAACAGCGCGCCGAGCGCGACGGCGAAGTAGCCGGCGGCCGCGGCCCACGCCTCGCGCACGGTGAGCAGCCCCGATGGGAGCGGCAGGTAGGGCGCGGTGATCTGGTCGCCGTCCGCGTCGAGGATGTCGTTGACGATGAACAGCGCGCCGCCGGCCGCGGCGACATAGCCGGCAAGCCAGACCAGCGGCCACGGGTCCGGGGACGGGTCCGCGACGGCCCAGCCCATGAAGACCGGCCAGATGTTCATGTTGGACAGATGGATCCGGGTCATCCACCAGGCTGCCTCGGTCTTGAGGGCCGCCAGGCGCAGGGCCCTCATCGGTCCGCGCCCGCGGGTACGGGCGCGGGTACGGGCGCCAGCTCCTCGCCTGGTCCGATCCGCACCGGCTCAGACCCGAGCGCGCCGTCGCGGTAGAGCCGCCAGGCTTCCCGCCGCCGCGGCTTCCCGCTGCTGGTGAACAGGCGCCCGACGGCCTTGGTGGTGACGACCTCGACCGCCACCTCATCGCCGGCAAGCAGCATCACCACGTCGCGGACGAGCGGTGCGAACGTCTCCGCCGGGGACGCGGTGACAACCACGACGACGGGTGTCGTGGCCAGCAGGCCGCCGACCGCCAGGAGCAGCACACCCGGTGCGCGTCGCCGGATCTCCAGTTCGACGTCCTCCATGAAGATGGTGCGGCCACGCAGTTTGAAACTGTCACCGAGGCGTCCCAGGACGTAGAGCTCGCCGTCGTGCAGGAAGCCGGCGTCTCCGGTACGGAACCATCCGTCGGCGCCGAACCGTTCGGCGTCCTGCGGCGATGCGACGCTGTAACCGTCGGCGATGGACGGGCCGCGCACCGACAGCTCGCCGAGATAACCCGCGGGCAGGGGCTCGCCGTCAGCGCCGACAGCCCGTATCTCCAGCCCTGGCAGCGGCGGCCCACAGCTGACCAGACGCGACGCGGCGCTGTCGGC
>NZ_CAKJTP010000150.1:2432-10422 GCF_917627335.1 Protofrankia sp. CiT1
AGCCGAGCACGGTGACTGGGGCGTCCATGCGGGCGGTGTCCTGGTCGATACGCACGATCGTCGGAGCGACGCCGAGCGGCACCCCGCAGATCGCGAGCGTCGCCTCCGCCATCCCGTATGCCGGCTGGAAGGCCCGTCGGTCGAACCCGGCCGGCGCGAGCCGGTCCGCGAACGCCGCGAGCGTGGCCGGGTTGACCCGCTCGGCCCCGCTCACCACGGAGCGCACGCTGGACAGGTCCAGCCCCTCGACGCGCGCGGCCGGGACCATCCGGACGATGTACTCGAAGCCGAAGTTGGGCATGAACATGTGGCTGTACCGATGCTCGTCGTACTGCTGGAGCCACCGCAGCGGGTTCCGGAGGAACTGGGTGGGCGGCATGTACGCGTGCTCGGCCTGCCTGGTGACCGCGGCCAACGAACCGCCGACAAGACCCATGTCATGGTAGAGCGGCAGCCAGCACACCCCGCCGTGGGAGCGGACGTCCACCCACGTGTGGATCGCACGGATGTTCGCCGCGAGATTCGCCCGGGTGATACGCACCCCGCGCGGGACGCCGCGGGAACCGGACGAGAACTGCAGGACCGCGAGATGCCCTGGCCGCCGGGGGGGTTGCAGCCCGGTCTCGGCCATCCACGGCGTCACGACGCGGACCGCGAGGCCCGTCTCGCGCAGCGCGTCGGCGAGTCCCCCCGCGCCGTCCGGCCCGGCGAGCGCGAACCGCGGCCGGAGCTGCGCGGCGATCCCCCGCAGCTGCTCAAGCCACCCGGCCCGCTGGTTGACGGTCTCGGGCAACGGGACGTTGGACGGGACCGCCCCGATCCACAGGAGGGCGAAGAAGCAGGCGAGAAACTCCGGGCCGGTGGGCAGGATCAGGGGAACGATGTCGCCCGGCTCCACACCCTCCTCCAGCAACGCGACGGCCGTGCCCAGCACGGCGGCGGCGAACTGGCCGTAGTCGATACGGGTCCAGGTGCCGTCGATGAGAAACCGCAGCCCCCGGTCGGCACGCGGCTCGGTGATCCAGCCGAGCAGCAGCTCCTCGGGCGTGCCGGTCGTCGGCGCGTTCACGGGCGCACCACGGAGTAGTAGAAGTCCTGGAGTTTCAGCCACTGGGCGCACCCGCGCCGGACGAACTGAGGCGCCTCGGCGTCGAACTCGGGCACCTCGTGCGCGTATTTCTCGATCAGCAGCCGCGCGCCCAGCGCGTGGCCGCCGTCCAGCTGGCTGTGCACCGTGAACCACTCGACGTCCACATCGCTGATGTGCCACGACGAGGTGAGGAACACACGCATCTTCTCGACCGCGGCCGGGGTCTGCCGCTCGTTCACGTAGAAAGCGAGCAGCCCCCAGACGAAGTGGTTCTCCCGGCAGGTCCGCAGCAGGTAGTCCAGAAAATCTGCCACCGGCGTCGCCGGCTCCTTCTCGAACATTTCCGGACCGGCGCCGAGTACTTCCGCGAAGCGCCGCATCAGATTGTAGTGCGCGTCGGTCCCGTCAGCGAGATCGGTCTCTTCGGCGATGAGCTGCATCATCTCGTAGCGACGGACGTCCGCATAGCGCGTATTGGCATGGATGGCACTGAACCCGCGGTTCTGTCCGTATGTCTGATGGTATTTCTGTACCGCCCAGTCGCGCATCCGGTCACGCGATACCTTGCCGGCGGTCAGCGCGGAGATGAAAGAGTGCCGCGAGTAGCTCTCCCGGTCGATGATCTCATCGAGCAGATCGAGTGTGGTTTGGGTGGATCGAGTGGCTCGGGTGGACACATGGTCTCCTATGACAGGGCGACCGGTAGCTCGGCGTAGCCGCGCATCGCGAAAAGTGGGCTCCTGACCACCTGGGCGCCCAGTGACATTCTTGGAAAACGCTCGACCAGCGCTCGGAAAACCGTCTCACACTCCATGCGCGCAAGCGCGGAACCAACGCAGAAATGGATGCCGGCACCGAAGGAAAGCGGTTGGTTGCGTGGCCGGAAAATGTCGAAACGGCCCGGCTCGGCGAAACGCTCCGGGTCCCGGTTGGCGGCCCCGATCAGGCCCATCAGCAGATTCCCCTCGGCGATCCGGGTACCGCCCAGGACCAGCGATCCCATCGTCCGCCGGCCGATGTACTGCACCGGCGAGTCCCAGCGGAGCGCCTCGGTGGTGACGTTGCCGGCGAGGCCGGGGTCGGCGCGCAGGGCAGCCCATTGATCAGGGAACCGCAACAGCGCGTATACACCGTTGCCGATGAGGTTGCTCGTCGTCTCATGGCCCGCGCCGAACAGGAAGAGGCTGTTGTTCACCAGCTCCAGCGGACTGATCGTTTCCGCGGTCTCCGCGGCGGTGATGAATGCCGACAGCAGATCTCCGCCCCGCTCGGTCCGCCTGCGTTCGACGAGCCGGCCGAAATAGTCGAGGAAGAATGCGCTCGCGTCCTCGGCGGCGGCCTGCTGCTCATCGGTGATGATCGGGTCCAATAACCTGATCAACGCTGATGAGTTCTTCTTGCACTCCTCGTGGTCAGCCGCTGGAATACCCAGGAGCTCACAGATGACCGCGACGGGCAGGTGGTGGGCCAGGCCGTCCATCAGGTCACCGCCGCCGGCCGCGGCGAAACCGTCGAGCAGTTCGTCCACTTTCGTCACTATATAACCACGCAGGCCTTCCACCCGGCGTTGGGTAAACGCTTTCGCAAACAGCAGCCGCAGCCTGGTGTGCTCGGGCGGATCCATCCCGAAAATCCAGCCACGGCTTGCGCGGTCAATTGCGGAGTCGGGCTCGAAGTGCCCGAAGAAGCGGGTAGCCTCACCCCGGCCCACCCGTGGTTCACGCAAGATCCTGTCAAGATCTGCATAACGGGTGACCAACCACTGTCCAAGCGCCGCGTGAAAATACGGGGATTGAGTTTCCCGTAACCGGTCATAGTGGCTGTACGGGTTCTCCAGGAATCCCTCGGTGAACGGATTGAACAGCGCGAGGGAGGCCTCCTTGGGGTCATCCTGGTTCATGGGGAGAGTTGTCATCAGGCCTCCTGTGAGGTCAGGTCGGCCGGCCGTAGCGCCCACACTTCGGCCGGCACGCGCAGCGCGTTCGCGGTCTGCGCGACAAGGCGGTAGAAACCCGCGATCGTCAGCAGCTCAAGGATCTCGTCGGTCGTCCACAGCGCGGTGAGCCGGCCCCAGAGGCTCGGGGGGACGCTGGCGTGGTCGTGCAGCTCGTCGGCAAGCTCGATGACGGCACGGGTCGCTTCGTCCGTGTCGGTGAGGTCCGGCGCGGCCACGAGGGTGCCGGCGATCCGGACTGGTGACAGACCGATCCGGCCCTGCGCCACCGCCGCGTGAATGCCCCACTCCGACCAGCAGCCCGCCCGCGCGCAGACGCGCAGAACGAGCGTCTCCCGCACCGCGGGGTCATGCTCGATCAGCCGCAGCATCTCGTCCATGACGGGTGCGAGCGCACCCGCGACCGTGGGATGGGCCGCATAGGCGCGAACGAGCGCGAGCGGCGGGCGCGGACCGTCCGGCGGCTGCCCGATGCGGGTGAGCAGGGCCTCGGCCTCAGCCGTGTAGGGCGGGCCGATGAGCGGGATCCGTGGTGTATCCGCCGGTAGCGATCCATCGGGCCGGGCCGCCGCGAGAGCCGGCGGCGCGCCGTCGATGCCGGGCGCGGGGGCCGGCCCGCTCCGGGTGCTCACGAAGCGGCTCTCCCGGCCGCGCCGCGCCGGACCGGCAGGCTGTTCAGACCGCGGAGGAACATGTTGACGCCCCAGTCCGGCTCGGTTGTGGCCAGTTCGAGATCGGGCAGCCGCCGGGCCAGCTCACGGAAGGCGACATCGCCCTCCAGGCGCGCCAGCGACGCGCCGAGACAGAAGTGGATCCCCGACCCGAACGCCAGGTGCGAACGGCCGTCGGTCCGGTCCGGGTCGAAGGCCGCCGGCTCGGCGACCACCGCCGGGTCCGCGTTCGCCGCCTGCGACAGCACCACGACAAGCTGCCCGCCGCGCACGTCGGTGCCGTGCAGGTGGATGTCCTCGCGCGCAAACCGCGATGTGGTCCGCAACGGGCCCTCGTAACGCAGCACCTCCTCAACGATCCCGGGAGCGGCGGCGGGGCACGCGACGAGCCGCTCGTAGCGTTCACGCCGCCGTAGCAGCGTGAGCAGGCCGTTACCAAGCAGGTTCATCGTTGTCTCGTGGCCCGCCCACACCAGCAGGGTCAGGTTGGCGGTCAGCTCTTCCCGGGTGATCGCATGCTCCTCCTCGCATGCGCGGATCAAGCTGGTGAGCAGGTCGTCGCCGGACCGGTCGCTGCGCGCGACACGGTCGGCGAAGTACTCCTGGAACCTCTTCACCGCGTCCTCACTACGGCGCAGCGACTCGCTGTCGACCGTCACGTCGAAGATCCGGGCGAGGTCCGCCGACCACGACCTGAATACCTCCCGGTCCTGCGGCGGGATGCCGAGAACCGCACAGATGACAATCGCGGGCAGCGGGAAGGCAAACCGGCTCATGAAATCAAACTCGGGTTCGCCGGCGGCGATGATCTCGTCGAGAAGCTCCCTGACAACATGTTCGACCCGCGGGCGCATCATCTCCACCCGGCGCGGCAGGAAGGTACGTCCAAAGGCGCCGCGGACCCTCATGTGGTCCGCCCCGTCAAGCTGCGACATCCACAGCCGGATGACGGCGAAAGCGCTGTTCTCACCACCCCGGTCGGCGGCGATCTGATCCCAGTAGCCAGCTTTACCGAATCTCGGGTCGCGCAGCACGTCGCTTGCTGCCGCGTGCGACGTGACAATCCAGCAGCCGGGTGCCGGCAGCTCTGACCAGATCAGTGGCGACGCGGAGCGCAGCATGTCGTAGGCGGGTCGCGGGTTGTCCAGATAGGCGGGCAGGAAGATCTCGAATGGCGATATCAGGCGGTCCGGCCCAGCCGTGGGGAGAGCCGCGCCAACCAGACTGTCGTTTTCGGCTGGCGCCTTGTCGGCACACACGTTCGGTTCACCTCTCGAAAAACTGGCCGCGCCAGAGAATGCAGTCAGGCATGCCTGAACCGCTCCCAGCGCATACATCTGAATCCGATCCCGAAGATGACGGTTATGAAAACCGCGAGAACCCCCGTGTCAAGCAGCAGTTTTTCCATCGATGCGCTGCGGGTCATGGTGTCCTGCAACATCTGCATCGCCCAGTACTGCGGGAAAACCGGGGCGATCGTCTGCGCCCATCCCGGCAGCGCGACGGACGGAACCATTGCGCCGCCGACCGCGCCGCCGAGCAGCACCAGAAGATTATTGAACTGCGGGACCTGAAGATCATTCGATGCGATCGCCGCGACGGCCGCACCGACCGCTCCGAGGCACAGCCCGATAAGAACGTTCGCGACGATGAACATACCAGGATTGTTGATGGGAACGCCGAGAATCAGCGACCCCAGGCCGATCAGCAGCAGGCCCTGCGCCATGGCCAGGAGCGCGATCGGCAGCAGCTTGCCCACCAGCAGCGAGAACTTTCCGATCGGGAGCGAGAGGAGCCGGTTCCAGGTGCCCCAGTTCCGCTCCCGGTGCAACGCCTGGGCGGCATGCGCCGCGCCGAAGAAGGCATGGAACATGACGAAGCCGGGAAGAGTCTGCGCATACGGGCTGGAGTTCGACAGGTAGGACGCGCCGCTGGGCGTTATGACAGCCGGCGGCTGGCTGTCGAGCGCCGCGAGGAACGGGGACAGCACGATCGGCGTGGCCGGGTCCGCGATCACCGTCCGGTGGCCCGCGTCGTCGGTGACGAGCGCGACGGCGATATCGCCGTTCGCCACCTCCTGTCGGGCCTCGTTCTCACTGACCAGACGTTGTGGCGCACCCAGCCGATGGGCCAGGGCGGGGTCCACCGGCCCGGCGCTCACGTACGCGGGTGGCTGGCCTGTGCCGAACGCGCCGCCCACCGCGCCGGTGAGGAAGGCGATCAGGACAACCGGAACGGCGAACATCATGATGAGCAGCAACGGATCACGCCGGTTGATGAGCAGTTCCTTGCGGAACACCGCGTCGAATGCCGTCAGCTTCCTGATGGCGCCGCTGGACCGTTCAGCGGCCATCGCGCTCAATCCCGAACCTCCCGCCCGGTGATGCGGAGAAAGACACTTTCAAGATTTGGTTCCAGGCTTTCAATGTCCACGACACGCGATGCGGTGAAGGCCGCGGCGGAAAGAATCCGCCCCACCGCGTACGCACGGTCCGCGCTGGTGGTGACCCGCACCCGTTCGACGCCGGCCGTGCGCGGTGCCGCTGTCACGGTTGTGTCGGGCTCCAGCCGCAGGACCGCGCACAACGGCGCGGCATCACCGTCAACCGTCACGAAAATAGTGCGCCGCGCATAGGAGCGCAGGAGGTCCGGAACGTTCTCGTGGGCAAGAACCGCGCCCTTGTGCAGAACGTATAAATCATCCGCGTACGACTCGATCTCCGCCAGGAGATGCGTGCTGTAGAGGACGGCCTTCCCCCGCTCCACCTGGGCGCGCACCAAGTCGAGAAGCAACGCGCGGGCCTGCGGGTCGACACCGGCGGTCGGCTCGTCCAGGAGCAGCACCGCGGGGTCCCCGATAAGCGCCGCGGCAAATCCGAGACGTCGCCGCATACCGCCCGAGAAAGTGCTCGCCCGCTCATCCGCCCGGTCGTGCAGATGCACACCTGCCAAGGCCTCGTCCACAGCCGGACCGATTCCGCGGCGCGGCAGCCCCTGCGCTCGGGCCACGAAACGCAGGTTCTCCCGGGCGGTGAGCATGGGGTATACGTTGTCCTGCTGCGGAAGATAACCCACCGACAGTCCCGGCGCTTTCACGACGTCCCCCGACGTGCTCTCGAGAACTCCCGCCGCGATCGCCATGAGCGTGCTCTTTCCCGCGCCGTTGGGACCGAGGAGACCGGTCATACGCCCGCTGGCGACCACTACGTCGACGCCAGCCAAGGCCGATATCTCACCGTACCTCTTTGTAACGTTACGTAATATGAACGAAGCCGGCTGGGTAATGCTCTCGCCAGCGCGCCGGACACCGACGATATCAGAGATCATCGTTTCGAAACCTCCACGCGATACGAGGCGGCGGCTCAACCGCGGCGTTGGTTGATTGGAGCACGAAGCACAACAGACCGGCAACTATTCGCGTAAACATGCATGTCAGCGATGGGTCGGCCCTTCTGAACGGGAGTCGAGCCGTCTCGCGGGCGGAGATTCCGCCGCAAAAAAGATCATTTAACCTGGACACAGCATATTGCCGGCGGTGGCTCGATACATGGCCGTATGCATGGTTTGACAATCCCGCTGACCCGCCCTGACGGGCCTGGCTGGCAGCCGGGGCAGGCACGATGACGGACACCTCGCGTCGTTGTTGTCGGTCGACGCCCAACACAGGGCGCATCCCTCCGCCGCCTCGCGATGCACGCACCCCAGCCCCGCTCCTTGACCCACCCCTATTGCCGGGCACTCTTACCCGGGGCTGGCTTCCTTCTTTGACGCCGGCTCGGTTTGGTGGTTCTTCGGCGGTGAACGTCGTGCCGGCGCCGAATTACTCCACCGCGGCCACTGCTCTCGCCGCGGAGCGCAGCCCACCGCCGGCTCGGCTCAAAGATCGAGACGGCACGCCACCCGGTGGCCGGCGCAAGCCGCCGGTAAGCGACGATCCTGGCGTGACCGCGGCTCGGGCTCTCGCGCTGTTCGCCGCCGCCGGCCTCGCCGAGATCGGCGGCGGCTATCTGGTGTGGCGATGCCTCCGGGAGGGCGCGTCCATCATCACCGGTGTCGTCGGCGCCCTTGTCCTTGTCGTCTACGGTGTCATCCCGACCGTGCAGCACAGCGCGAACTTCGGCCGGATCTATGCCGCCTACGGTGGAGTGTTCGTGGTCGCGTCGCTGCTGTGGGGGTGGGGCGTCGACGGCCTGCGCCCGGACCGCTACGACTGGATCGGCGCGGCCGTCGTCCTCGCGGGCGTCGCAGTGATCTATTTCGCGCCACGTCCCTAGT
>NZ_CAKJTP010000151.1:0-9566 GCF_917627335.1 Protofrankia sp. CiT1
CGCCTCATCCGCTTCGATGTCGCTGGCGCGGTCGGTGTCGGCGCCCTGTGGGGGTTTGCCGTCGTTGTCGCCGCAGGCGTCGAGGTAGGGCGGTCTCCAGCGGTCAGTGCACCGCCCGGCTCGTGAGCAGGCCCGGGTCGGGTCTGGCCGGAACGGACCGGGCGCGTGAGCAGGTCCTGCTCCACCGGGCCAGGGCGAGGGATGTGCTGCATTGGCAGCAGCACCGGCGGCCCATCTCCGCCGAGACACTACGCAAGCGTCTGTGTGCTGGCGCTCCCGCAGCTCGGCGGTTGGTCACGCGGCTGCGCAGCGAGATCCACAACCAACTCGGCGACGCGCGCCGACACACCCCTGGGCTCTGGTGCTGGCTCGGAGTCTCGGACAGCGGGAGAAGTGTCGGTGGCTTCAGCGAAGATGGCGTGGCAGGCGATCGTCATCAGGAGGTAGCCGAATGCCGAACCCGCCGCGGCTGTGGTGGCAGGACATCGATCCCGTCGTGTGGCGATGTTTCGGCCAGGCCGAGGACTTGGCGCGGGAACGCAACACGGCAGCGTTGGCGGCTCTGGAAGAGTTAGCGACGCGTGCTCCGATGTCGACGCTGGCCGATATCGGGGTGCAGATGCGAGAGGTCGGTTTCCGCGATCACGTCAGTGAGGTAGACCTGCGTGCGGTGCTCGACTATCTGACCGGCGCGCATCTGGTCGAGCCCTTCCGGGACTACGCGGCGCTGAACGCGGGCCTCGACGCTGTGGTCCGTCGCCAGGAGGCGTGGGCGTTGACCAAGATTGGCCGCGCGGTCGTGGCTGCCGTCCGCACGGCGGTCGTCGATTCGCGGCGGGCGCTGCAGCTACCGAGCCGGCTGCTCGACAGCGTTGAACGCACCGTCCGGGATTTAATCGAGCATCTTTCGTCCGATGCGGGGCTGCTGCCGACCGATCTGGACGACGTTCGGACGCGGCTGGACGAGATGCAGCGGGTCACCGCCGATTTCTACGCCGCGTTGGCCCAGATGGTGCAGTCGGACGTGACCGATGACCTGTTGTTCGGGGAGAACCGCGATCGGGTCATCGAGGCGCTGCGACAGTTTCCCCGCGAGTATGGGCGGGCTCTTCGTCGCGTTGAGGCAGCTCTGGCCGACCTGGGGGCTGCCGGGCACCGGCCGCTTGTCGAGACGGCTGCCCTGCATGCCGGTCTTCTCGACGTCCGAGACCAGCAGGATTGGATCGACGAGCGCGTACGCCGGCTGTCTGACCTGGCCGCGTGGTTCGCCCCCTCGGGGTCGGTGCAACGGCTGATCTCGTCGGCGGCTGGTGCTGTGCACACTCTGTTGGTGGCCATCGACCGGCGCTACACGGCGTTGCGGCGTGGCTCGGATCTGGCTGCCGACTTCCGGGAGCTCGCCTACAGCCTGTACGCGCAGCCCGATGATGATGCGGCTCGCCGGGTCTATGCTGCCGCGTTCGGTCACTGGCCCGCCGTGCATGCTGTCGTCGGTACGGCCGAGGAGGACATCGCCCACGCCGCTACGGCGGCCGGTGGAGCCAGTCGGCATCAGGTGGATGTAGTCCTTCGTG
Organism: Protofrankia sp. CiT1; assembly: GCF_917627335.1. NCBI lineage: Bacteria > Bacillati > Actinomycetota > Actinomycetes > Frankiales > Frankiaceae > Protofrankia > Protofrankia sp. CiT1. Next base: position 1,575 of record NZ_CAKJTP010000151.1, read on the forward strand.
AGCATGAGCGCGTCGGCCGTGCCAGCGGCCGTCCGCGCAAGGTTCCCGATGCCGGTGCCGCCCGGGCCGCCGCGTTGGAGAAGGCCGCCGCCACGGCGGCGAACCGGCGGCGGTTCACCACTCTGCTGGCCACCGACGGCGAGGTGTCGATGAGCCATTTCGCCGGCCTGGAGACCCCGGCGTTGGTGATTCTGCTCGGCGCGGTCGAGGCTGCCCGCAACATGATCAACTCTGCCACGGGCTACGGCGAGGCGCACGCCGAGGGAGCCAGCGTCATCGTCCGCGTTCGGCTCGGCCGCCCTGGCACCCATCTGCCGGTCTGCTTCCCGGAAGGCATCCTGGTGGCTCCGGATCTGCTGATCACCGTTACTCCGAGCGAGGCCGCGCAGCGCCGGCCGCCTGCCGTGACGGAGGGTGCGGCATGAACCAGCGGCTTCTCGACCCTGACTTGGCCGAGGCGGCCCGTCACCTGATGCTGGCCTGTCGCATCGCCGCGGTCGACGACCCGGTCCGTTACCGCACGGTGCTGCGCGGCCGCCGCGAGCTGACCGAGTTCTTCCGGACGGAGCTGGGCTGGAGCCTGCACGTCCACGACGTTGGCGGGGTGGTGCGCCTGCACAAGCGCCGCGACGACGTGCCCGGCGACCGGGGGCCACGGCTGCAACGTCGCAGCGGCCGGGGAGAGCTGGCGCCCACGCAGGTGCTGGTGCTGGCCGCGTTGGTATGCGAGCAGTTGTGGAGGCGCCCGCGGATCAGCCTGCGCGAGCTGCTGCAGTCGGTGGCGCAGGTGTGCGCCGCGGATGCGGCCACGGGCCGGCTGCCGGCGTTCCGGATCGTGGCCGCCGACGGCGTGAGCAAGCGGGAGGCGCAGGCTGCGCGGGAGAACATCGTCGACGCGATCAAGCTGTTGCAGGCTGACGGGGAGATCAGCGTCGACGCCGACCTGGACCGGGCGGTGACCGATGAGAACGCGGAGGTGTTCATCACCGCGGACCGGGACAGCCTCGCCAATAAGTTCGCCTCGCTGTCGCCGACGCTGTTGTCGCTCGGCAGCCGGCCCCCAGAGCACCATGTCGCCACGCTGACGGCGGTGTCCTTGCCGGACGCCGAGCCGGACGCCGTCGAGCAGCGGCGCACCAGCGTGGAGGGGCGCCGGCTGACTGCGCTGCGGCGCGTGGTCGACGATCCGGCGGCCGACCCGCAGGACGACCCGAACCCGGTCGGCTATCTGGCCACCTCGACCGGCCGGGAACGAGCGCTGAACGTCGCTGTGTCTCTTGGGCTGGTCGCGACGGTGCGCCGCGACTGGTGGGAGATCACCGATCCGGCCGGAACAGCCTCCGACGTCGACTTCCCCCAGGGACGCAAGACCGAACGGCAGGCCGCCCTGGCGTTGCTGTCGCGCCTGCCGCAGCACGGCGAGCCTGAGGTGAGCAGCGACGAGATCACGGCACTGTTCGAGGAGATCCGGCAGGAGATGCCCCGGTGGGCGGCCGGTTACGCGGAACGGCTGCCCGCGCTGGCCCGGGCCGCCGCCGCGGAGCTCGTCTCCGCCGGTCTGCTCCAGGCCACCGGCGACCGGGACCGCTGGCAGATCACACCGGGCGTGCACCTGTGGCGGGTACGGGCACGCCACGGCCAGCCCGGTCGCGCACGCCCGAACCGGGCGGACGCCGGCACGGGCGCCGGTGAGGACAAGTGAGCGTCATCGCGCACGACAGCCGACGGCCACCCGGCAGGCACGGCGCCGGCGGCTCACTCTCCGAATGGGATCATGATCCGGTCGCTACCGACCGGTGGCAGCCGACCAGGGCCGGCGCGGTCAACTCCTGGGCGTGGACCGACGAGACGCTGATGTTCGCCGACGGGTGGCTCGCGTTGGCGGGGCCAAACGGATCCGGCAAGTCCCTGACCGCGTCGATGCTGGTCACCGTGCTGCTTGACGGCGAGGTTTCGCAGAAGGCGCTGTCGGTGTCGGGTGAGGCTGTCGGGACACTCATCGACCGGCACACCGACCGCAACGCGAAGGAAGACCGGACCGGGGCATGGTGGCTGGAGTACGGCCGCCGCGACAGCGACACCGGTGACGTCCGCTACCTGACCACCGGACTGTGGCTGCGATCGCAGAGCAGCGCGCTGCAGAAGGCGTTCTTCATCACGCCGGGGCGCGTCGGCACCGACCTGCTGCTCGCGCGGCAGCGGGAGCCGGTGCCGATCGAAGCGCTCGCCGAACAGCTGGCCGCGGCCGGTGGCCAGCTGTTCATCTCACACGACCGCCTCGCCGCGAAGGCTCGCGACTTCGTGCACGTCGCCGAGGAGAATCAGTATCGCGACACGGTCCGCACCACCCTGTTCTCGCCGCTGGACTCGGTGCAGTTCGATGCCCTGGTCGGGGTGCTGCGCAGCCTGCGTAGCGTCCGCACTGCAGAGGCCATCTCGCCCAACCAGATGCGTGCGGTGCTGACCGAGGCGCTGCCGGCCCTGGATCCCAGAGCGTTGCAGTTCATCGCGGAAACCATGGAACGCATCGCCGGTCTCGAGGGGCAGCTCAAGCGGGCCCGCGCCGAGATCCGGCAGCTGGAACAGTCGGAACAGCAGTACCAGCGCTACATCGACGCGGTCATCGCGGAGGAGGCCGCGCGCCTCGCGCACGCCCAGACGGTCTTTGACGATCACGCACGCGAGGCCCGCACCGCCGAACAGCAGCTGGCCGAGGCGCAGGCGCAGGCCGACCAGGTCCAGGAGCGGCGCGAGGAGCTGCGCAGCGAAATCGCAGGCCTCCGCGGCCGGCTTCAGGCCGCCGAGGACGCACTGCGTGACCACGCCGGAGCCGAGCTGCCCCACCTGGAGGAACGACTCGGTGATCAACGCAGGCGGGTTTCCGACCTCGAACAGGAATGTGACGAGCTGGAGGAGGAGTCGCGGAACGCCGGGCACCAGGCGGAGGAGTCCGCCGCGCAGGCCCGCAGCGGCCAGCACCACCTGACCGGAATCGGGTCCCAGCTCCGGATCACAGCAGCCGAGGTCGGTGCACAGGCATTCGTTGATCGTCTCGGTGACGTCACCCATCAGGTCACAGCCGTCGAGGACCTCGGCCAGGCATCGCCGGACATGGACATCGCCCGGGTCGCGGAAACCCCGCGAGGGTGGATCGAGGCCCGCGTCGCGCGCCTTACCGGCATCGACGCGGCCCTCCACGCACACGAGCTGGCCCAGGGCGAACAACGGACCGAAGCGACATATCTTCGTCGTGCCGAGGACACCTGGGACCGGCTCGCCGACCTCGCCGACCTCGCCGCCACCGAACGCGCCGCAGCCGAAGCGAACTTCCTCGACCAGTTGCGGCGGTGGGATGACGACCGCTCGCAGCTTCCGGCGGTTCCGACAGATCTGACGGCCGACGCCGAGGACCGGATCGACCCCGACCGGCTGGTCGCCTGGCTGCACCAAGCGGTCACCGCCACTCGTGACCGCGTCGCCCTAGCGGCCCGGCAGCAGGACGTCGCCCACGGCACCCGCACCGTGAACGACGCCGACGGCGCGGCTCGCCGGGCCACGAAAGCCCGCGAGGACGCCGACCAGTCGGCCAGGCAGGCACAACATGACCTGGAGAGCGCGCAGGAGCGGGCGAGACTCGATCATGCGGTCGCCGACGAGCGGGCCCAGCAGGCACACGCCGACCACGACCAGTCCGCCGACGCGGCCCGCGAGATCACGGCGTCGGCCGGACGGGCCCTTGCGGACGGCCAGGCTGCCGCCGCGCAGGCCGCGGCGCGGTGGGCTCGCCAGGTCGCCGCCTGGCGAGACGGCCTCGTGCACCTCGACGGCAGCGCCGTGCCGCTGCCGGGCGCCCCGGAGACGATCGACCTGCGGCAGCCGTTCGTCGACCTGGAGCGGGCGCATGCCGTGGCGGTCAGCGAGCTGCAGCTCCAGATCTCCGACGCGAGACGTGCCATCGCCATCGAGGGGGACCGGGTCGCCGAGATCAGGGGTGAGCTCGACGACGCTCGCCGGCAGCTACCCGTCCCGCCGGCGCCGCCGTGGAGGTCACCACGTGCCCCCGACCGGGGCGTGCCGTTGTGGGCGACCGTCGCCTTCGCCGACAACATCAGCGCCGAGCGGGCCGATCTCATCGAGGGTGCCCTGCTGACCGCCGGGATTCTCGACGCGCTCATCACCGGCGACGGTCTCGTCGGCGACGGCGAGCTGGTACTTGCCGGCGATGGTCCCGCCGCCGGGCATAGCCTCGCTGACATTCTCGTCCCCGAAGCCGATGCGGGAGTCGACCCGCGGCTGGTCGCATGGCTGCTCGGCGCGATCGCGATCGACCTGGCCGGCAGCAACCTCCACATCGGGCGGTTGCGGACCGGCGCCGTGATCGCCACCGCACCCTGCAGCTACCGGGCCACGTTCATTGGCCGCACCACCCGCGAGCGTGCCCGGCTCGCCCTCGTCGCCGATCTCGAGCTGCGGCTTGCCAGCGCGCGGGACGCCCTCGACACCGCACGGCGGCACCTCGAGGGGCTCGAGTCGGCTGTGCTGGCGGCAGGGCAAGAGAGGGACGACTTCCCGCCGGCGGGATCGGTCACCGAAGCGCGTGATCAGGTCAACCAACTGCAGCTGGGCCTCGCCGCAGCCCGTCAGCAGACCACCGAGGCGCTGGCCGCCGCTGCGGCCCGCCTCACGACAGTGCTCGCCGAGATCGCGTCCGCCCACCAGGCCATCGAGCTGGCGGTCGAGCACGCTCGCCGACAGACAGAGGAGAGCGCGAGCGAACTGCGGCGAACCTGGCAGGTGGAGGAGGCGGCCAACGACGCCCGCACCGCCGCACGGGAGGCCCTGGCCGAAGCCACCGAAAGGCGGGACCAGGCACAGGCGGCTCACCTTCAGTGCGCCGCCGAGGAGCAACGGTTCCCGGATCTCGGGGAGCTGCGGCGCACAGCCCGCGAGGAGGACGCCGCGGAACGGGACGCGGCCGCCGCACGCGCCCAGGTCAATGAGCACCGACGCCGCCACCAGCAGGCCAGCGAACGCGTCCGGCAGACACTGCAGGGCGTGCATACCTCGGCGACCCTGTCCGACGGTGCGGTCCTGCCGACCGACCGGGACGGCCTGCGCCAGCACCGCGACCTTGTCTCCGCGCTCCTACAGCAGGTCGGCGCCTGGCAGAGCGCGGCGCAGCGGACGCTGGACCTGCTCGCGGCGGCCGGCCGTGACCACCGGGCGGCGGGAAAGGCCGCCACGCGACTCCAGAAGGCCGCCACCAGCGTGGGCCAGGCCAGGCTCGAAGCGGACCAACTCGCCGCACGAGTGGAGCAGACCCGAGCCCTGTACGGGGCGGAATACACCCAGCTACGCGAGACGAAAGACACCCTCGCCAGCGAGCTGGCCGACCGTCAGGCCAAGGACGAACAGATGGCCGGCGCATTCCGGCGGCACGACAACGCCGCCGTCGCCGCCAGGACGACCCTTGACGGCCTCGCGCCGCGCAGACAGGAGGCCGATCAGCACCGCACTATGTGTTTCGATCGCATGTGCCTGCTGGTCGCCCACGAATTCGCGACGGTACCAGACACCCTCACCCGCGACGAGCGCCACCAGCCGGCGAACCTAACCGCCGCCCTCTCCTGGGCCCGTCAGTTGCTCGCCGACAAGCCAGCCACCAGCGCCCGCCTGGACGGCCTGAAGAGCACTCGGGAACGGGCGCAGAAGCAACTCGAGACCACCATGCGCACGGTCAACCAGGCGCTCGCCGAGTTCGACCAGCAACTCGACAGCGCCATCCTCGACGGCACCGAATGGCGGCGCATCACCCTGGCCGCGCCCAACGCCGCCGTCGGCGAAGATCTACGACAGGCCGCGGAAACGTTGCGGGCCACCGCCGAAGGGCTCGAACAAGACCTGCGCCACGACATCAAAGCCACCCTCAAGACGTCCATGTTCACGCAGCTGCGCCGCGACATCCAGACCCGCCGCGAGGCGGCTCGAGACCTCGTCCGGCACATCCGGGCCACCCTCGAAAATGTCCGCACCGGCGTGGCGAAGGTCGGTGTCCAGGTCGACTGGAAGGTCCGCGACGACGACAACTCCCAGCAGATGGTCGCATTGCTCGCCGCGCCACCTTCCGATGAAGTCTTCGACCAGATGTACGAGATCCTCCGGGAGCGGATGGAAGACGCCGGCGAGGAGTCCTGGACCGACCGGGTCGCGCACACCTTCGACTACCGCTCCTGGCATCAGTGGGAGATCGGTGTCACGCACAGCAGCTTCGGCACTGACCAGTTCAAGACGGTCAACGCCCGGTCAAACCCGCTCAAGGGCCTGTCCACGGGCGAGTCCCGGCTCGCCACGATGCTGCCGCTGCTGGCCGCCGCATGGTCGATGTACTCGGGCCACGCCTACCAAGGGCCACGTCTGCTGTCCATCGACGAGATCGACGCCGCCTTCGACGAAGCCAACCTGCGCCAGATCCTCGCCCTGCTACGGACCTGGAAGTTCGACATCCTCGCAACCACACCCACGATCGCCCCACTGATCAAACGCGAAGCACAGCAGGTTGTCGTCCACGAAGTCGTCACCGACGGCCGGCACCGCATCACGGTGCCCTGGCTGTGGCAAGGCAGCGGTGAGCCGACACCCCTGCTGCTCCCGACACCCGCTGACGGTGACTAACCGATGGCCGCCGACCTCGCCTACCTCGCGGACGACACCGACCTGCGACCCATCTGGGACGCCGTGCACGCACGCCTCTGCGCCGGCGCCAGCCCGGAGGCGATCAACACCGTCAGCGTCCCAGGCCTGACTGCCGCCGGTATCGCTCAACTACGGACATGGCTCGACATTTCCGCCCGCCGACGCCGCGGCGCATCGGCCGTTCGCGTCTCCGGTGACATCACCACGGTCCCGCTGCGAGAGCTTCTCACCCTTCTCGCCGTCGAGCCGGCGGCGCTCGTCGACCTGGTCGAGAAGGCGGTCGGCAAGCCCGTCGCCAACCGCAGCATCGCCGCGCAAGCCGCCGCCGATCGCCGCGATCAGCTGTGGCAGTACGCGTCCGACCAACTGCCCGGACTGCCACAGCTCGTCACCCGGATGAGAACCAGCGGCGTCGGCGAAGACGACACCGAGATCCGCAGCGCCATCGCCGCGCTCGCTGGGGCGACGGGCAGGCTGCCCGCCCGGCCGCCGATCCCACTAGCGAAGCTCGCCCACGACGTGACCGGCGACCCCCACTTCTTCGACCTCCGTACCCTCAACGGCACCCGACTGGTCGCTGCGATCGCCGAGCGCGCCGACCAACCCGAACCGGTCCGACCGGATCTTGTCCGTGCACTGCTCGCGAGCGCGGGTGTCATCGCTGACCGGCTTTCCTCAACCGTCCTGCTGTTCAACGTCCAGGTCTGCGGCGACGGGCCGATCGACCGGCGGCTGCGTGGCTCGCCTACACCAGTGGCGCTGACGCTGCTCGACCTCGTACTGCATCCGCCGGTTCTGGCGCGGCAGACCCTGACCGTCGTCGAGAACCCCTCGGTCCTTGAGGTGGCGTACACCAGCGGAGTTCGCGTACCACTCGCCTGCACCAGCGGCCAACTCCGCGCCATCGACCACGTGCTCTTCCAACTCGCCGTCACATGCCACCTGGACCTGCGCTACGCCGGCGACATCGACCTGGCTGGCCGACAGATCGCGGCGGTGGTGGCAGCGACCTACGGCGCCGAACTGATCGCGATGAACCAGGAGACTGCCACCGAGGCGCTACGGAACCATCCCGCCCGGGCCTTCCCACTGTCGGACGATGACGACGCCGAGCCGCCTGCGATCTATCAGGAACACGATGTGCTTCTCTCACGAATCCTCGGTGAGCGACCTGACAGCCCTGATCGATGAGGAACGCCATCTGCTCGGGGTCGCCGATCGCGACCTCCCAGTCCAACTCCCGCGTTCCCCGCTCGACCCCCCACATCTTGATCACCATGCCATAGTAGCAATCAAGCG
>NZ_CAKJTP010000152.1:0-5308 GCF_917627335.1 Protofrankia sp. CiT1
GGTCAGGGCGGGTCGCACAGGCCCGGCCCCCCTTTCAGACGGCAGCTGGTCGCGGCGGCGCCGCCCGGCGGCGGCCCCGGGCGGCTATGGCGCGCCCGGCGATGATTCCAGTCAAGGCGGCGGCGGACAGGCTGGCGGTGTAGCCGGCGGCGTTTCCGACGACGTACAAGCCGGCAACGTCGCTGGACTCCCAGGTGTCCCGGTCTACCGGCACCTGGTAGTTGTAATACTTGATCTCCGGCGCGTAGATCACCGTGTCGGCGGCAGCGACCGGGGGAAGGACGGCGGCGAGCGCCGAAATGTAGCTGGCGAACGCCGCGTACAGCGTGGCGGGCAGGAGCTCCTGGAGACGGCCGGGGCGGGTCTTCTGGTTGCTCGGCACCACCCCCGCGGCCGGGGCCGACGGCCCCTCCGGCAGGAACTCTGCGAAGCGCTGGCGGATCGGATAGCCGCCAGCAGCGGCGTTGATGGTGGCGGCGAGGGTACGGACCTGGGCCTTCGGATCGGCCGTGACGGTTTCGTCGAGGGTGGCGAGGATCGCCAGGTTGGACAGGCCGCTCGCACGGTCGAGGAACGAATGGCCGTTGACGCCGCGTATGCCCAGTGCCCGGTGGTACTCGTTGACGACGTAGCCGTCGCCGTTGACGCAGAAGCTGCGCACGGCCAAGCCGGACGGGGCGGTGTAGGCGACCTTGAAATCGTAGAAGGCCGAGATGAACGGCTCCAACGCGGCGACGGTCGTCTCCAGGCGAATCCCGATGTCCGCCGGGCCGGTTGCCAGGCCGACACCGACCGTGCGGAGCTGGTGCTCCAGCCACGGTGTGCCGGCGAGGCCGGTGGCGACGCACACGGCGCGGGCGGCGATGGTCCACCGCGCCCGGCGCCGCCGGTCGTACACGACGGCCCCGGCCGCACCGTCGTCGTCGATGACCAGCTCGCAGGCTTCAACGCCGGTCAGCAGGGTGACGCCCGCGTTCTGGAGATGGCGGGAATAGCGCTGGCCGAAGGCGCGGATGCCGTCCGATCCGACGTGGAGCAGCGGGTAGCTGTCGAACCGCAGGGGCGCCGTGCCGGCCGGGCCGTCAAGTCCGGTCGGAGTCGGCGCGGGTGGGTAGGTGATGCCGGCGGGAGCGAACCGGCGAATCGTCTCATCGATCAGGCCGAGCAGCGATTCGTCGTCGGGCCGGAAGAGCGTTTGACCGTGGGTGCCGCGGGTCGCCGACAGGGTGATCTTCCCGTCGGAGAAACTACCAGCGCCGCCATCGCCTTCGAGCACGTCGCACAGCGGGCATTCGCACGACGGCGACTCGGGGCAGACCCGGCCGGTCATGTCCTTTCCCTTGTCCACGATGACGATGTTGTCGATGCCGGCTTGGAGGAGCTGGTCGGCGCAGAACTGCCCGGCGGGTCCGGCGCCGATGATGAGCACCGAGCAGGTCGACGGATTCACGGTACGGCCTCCGTACGGACGGTCGTGGGAAGTCGATGTGCGACGACAGCCAGGGCGTCGCGGAGTACCACCGCCGCCGACGGGTTGGCGTCGAGCCGGACGATGTTCGCGTGCTCGTCGTCCGCGATGCGCGCGAGCGCCGTTTCGTAGCTGTCGGGAAGCCTGCTGGCGACGGTGTCGCGTTCCCATCGGTCGGGACGTTCACCGTCGGAGTAGCGGGCCGCGGCGACACGGGGTTGACCTGGAGGAACAGGTACAGCCCCGGCCGGATCATCATCGTGTTCAGGTACTGGTAAAAGGTGAGATCAATGCCATCGGCGGCGTGGTAGGCCAGCCCGGACAGGTAGTAGCGGTCGGCCAGCACCACGTCGTGGGTCTGGCACAGGTCCGCCACATGCGTCTGCTGGTCGGCGCGGTCCGCCGCGGACATCAACGCCATAGCGAGCGGGCTAACCGTCGTGACCGTGCTCAAGCGTCGAAATGAGGCGCCGAGATGGCCGTCGCTGGGCTCCTTGTGCCGGGCGACCCGCAGCCCGCGGCTGCGAAGCTTCGCCTCGAGTGCCGTGACCAGCGTCGTCTTCCCCGCCTTGTCGATGCCCTCAACGGCGACCAGATTCGCGGCTAGGCGATGGCGTACCTCCGGCCGGATCTGCAGGTCCGACGCGGTCGCCGCCATGGGGAGCGAGGAGACGGTGTGCTCAGCGGCCACGGGTGTCCTCCCACAACAGCACGTGCAGCCGGGTGGACAGGTTCCACCCGCGGGCCAGCACCACATCTGCCAGCTCGCGCTGTGCCGCGACGAGCCCGGCGCTGTCGGTGGCCTCGGGCATCACCCACACCGGGGCGAGCGCGAACCTGTCGACGATCGCGGCGACCTCGTCCAGGTCACCCGGTCCGGTGAGGACGAACTTGAACGCCGCCTTCCCGCTACCGGCGAGTGTGTGGAGGGCGGCCGAATCGAGTCGGCGGGACTGTCGGCCCCCAGCGTGGGCGAGTTTGGGAGACACGTTGAACGTCGTGACAGCGTCGACCAACTCGAGCGACGGGGTGATGGTGCCGTTCGTCTCCACCTCGACCCGCCGGCCAGCCTGGGCCAGGGCACCGACCAGCGGAACGAGGGTCTGTTGCTGAAGGAGGGGCTCCCCGCCGGTGATGACCACCAGCGGGGTCGGCCGTGCCAGCACCCATTCCGCGATGTCGGCTGTGGGAAGCCGTCGGGTCTCCTTCCGCGGGTCGTAGCGGGTCCAGTCCCAAGTGAACCGGCTGTCACACCAGCCGCAGGCCAAGTTGCACTGGGCGAGTCGAATGAACAGCGCCTGCTGCCCGGCACGTGGCCCTTCCCCCTGGAACGTCGGCCCGAACATCTCCACCACCTGCACGCCCCGGGCCTCTTCGGCCGTGGTGGACAGCAGCGACGATCCGACGCTCATGGCAGGCTCGCCTCCCACACCGCCCAGCTCGTTGGTGCCTCACTGACCCGGACAGCGACAACCCGGCCCGGAATGGTGGGGTCAAGATGGGTCTGGCACCAGGCGGCGAGGTGGCTGGCGAGATTCTCCGCGGTCGGTGCGACGGCAAGCACGTCGTTGAGGTGCCGATGATCAAGATGATCGTCGAGGTAGGACCGCAGCGGCGTCAGGTCACCGAAGTCGGTGACGAAGCCCGGTCCGGTCAGCGTGTCGGCGGCCACCACGACCTCGACCGTGTAGGTGTGGCCGTGCAGCCGGGCGCATTTGTGTCCATCCGGAAGGTCGGACAGCTGATGGGAGGCATCAAAGCCGAACCGCTTCCCGATCCGGAAACGCCCGGCAGACGGGTTCACGTCAGCCTCCCAACAGAGGCAGGCTGTCGGGAGATGGGCGCGGAGCTTTGGCCCCAGATCGCCGTCTCGACGGTGGAGGCCACCGCGTCGGCGACGTCCTCGGCGGACAGAAGCGAGGTGTCGATTGTCCGCCACCCCTCCTCACGGGCAAAGGACGCCAAAACACCAGCCAGCCGCGACTGGTAGGCGACAAAGCTGTCCATGGACAACTCGACTGGTCCTTCCATGTTCCCCGCCTCGCTGATCGCGAACGCGGTCTTGCGTTCCGCCGCTATCTGTGGCGGGAGATGAAGGTGGATGACCAGGTCAGGTTGCACAAGCCGCGCGAACAGCGACCTCATACCGGCCGCGTCGACGGCGGGACGCAGGTACAGTTTCGCGAGAAACTTGTACGCCCACGTATCCACCAGCACCACGTGACCGGTTTCCAGCAGCGGTTCCACCGCGCATCTCGCCAGCGCCGAGTACCAGGAAAGCTGGAGATAGATCCAGTGCTCGTCGCCGAGTTCAAGGTACGGGTCGTCCGGCGGATGGCCCCAGATCACCTTGCCCAAGGCCGCCAGGTGCGCCGCGACGTACTCGGACACGAACGGCGGGTTTTTCTTGTCGAACGCCACGACAGGCATGCCGCGGCGCCGTAAAATTCCTCCCGCCTCTCGCGTGGCCGTCGTCTTTCCCGCACCATCGATTCCCTCCAGCGCGACGAAGACACCACGCGGACTATCCCGCTTCACATCTCGAACTGCTTGCACTGCGATCCCCTCGGTGGTAATAGCAGCCAGGGCGTGGCTTACCGCGCTCCCGTCCGACACGCCGACTACTTGGGCTGTCGTCGCCGTCATGACGGCAGGTCTCCGGTGAATAGATCTAGCTCGGTGCTGGGGAGACGCGCTTCGAGGACGGCGGCAACACCTTCCAACGCGATGGCCGCCCGTGTAATCCGACGTAGCCTCGTCATCAGGGCCCACAGCAGCACGCATTGCGCGACCACAGGAATGGCTATCGCCGCAATTACCGGCATGACCGCGCTCCGAATCTCTCCGCCGTCACAGGTTCCCCTCTTGCTTGTCTATGGCGGATGCAGCATCCTGCCGATCCGGTCTCCCCAAAGGAGACCTTCGTAAGTATTGGTGGGACCGCGCCACTCCGGCCCGTCGTCCGGCTGTTGTCTCCGACTCCGCCTCGAGCAAAACAACGCCAACAGGCCACGGGGCCGCAGGTCAGGATGCTACGGTCGCTTTGCCCGGGAAGGCGGAGGTCGCATGGAGAGTCTGTCCGAGTACCGAGCCGCTCCCGTCTTTGCTCACCCGCTGGCTTATGTGCGCCATGCCCGCGGCTGGTCGCTGCAACGGCTCGTCGATGAGATCGCCCACCACTCCCGGCTGCTGGGCACCGGCAACATGGCGAACCGGCGTGAGAAGGCGTGGCGGTGGGAGAAGTGGGACGTGACGCCCGACCGCGTCACCCAACTGGCCCTCGCCCGTGCCCTGGACGTGCCAGCCGACCGCGTCGATGCCCAGCCCTGGCCGCGATGGCTACCCACCGGCGACGCTGTCCGGGTTGATTTCCCCTGGACACCCATGGGTACCGTGCGTGCGTTGACCGACGTCGTGGGAGACGCACTGGTGGACCGTCGCGGGTTCCTCAAACTGACCGGCCCGGCCCTCGCAGCCCTCGCCGGGACGTGGCCAACGCTCCTGCCACGGCCACTTGCTGAACAGGTGGTCGGCCGCCGCCTCAGCGACGAGACCCTGACACAGATTGAATCGCGGCTCCCCATACTGCGGTCAATGGAAGACCAGCTCGGCGGCGCCACGGTCCGCCGCATCATCGACGCCGAACTTGGCCTCGTCACCGACCTGCTCGACCGGGCCACCTACACCGACATCCAGGGCCGCCGGCTCTCGGCCGCCGCGAGCGAGCTTGCCCGGCTCGCCGGCTGGGCCTCCTGCGACGCGGGCTACCACGCCGCCGCGCAACGCTACTGGGTCGCCGCCCTCCACGCCGCGCACAGCGCCGGCATCCCTGCCCTCGGC
>NZ_CAKJTP010000152.1:5503-6375 GCF_917627335.1 Protofrankia sp. CiT1
GCGAACGTGCTCAAGAACATGACTCTGCAGCTACTCGACTTCGACCAACGCACCGACGCCCTGACCGTCGCCGACGCCGCCCTGTCCGCTGGCAAAGGCAGCACCCCCCGCACCCGCGCCATGCTCGCTGTCCGCAAGGCCCGCGCTCACGCTGCGCTGGGCGACCGCCGGGACTGCACCCGTGCGCTCTCTGATGCAGAAACCCACCTCGGCAAAGGAGAGCGCGACGACGACCCGACCTGGGTGCGCTACTTCGACCACGCCGAATACTGCGCCCAGGTCGCCATGACCTTCGTCGAGCTCGGCACACCCGCCCCCGCGGATCGGTACTTCGCCGCTGCCCTCGACCCCACCAGCGGCATCTCCCGCGTTCGCGACCGCGCCACCTACCTGATCCGCCACGCAGCCGTCCAGGTCGACCTCGGCGATCTCGACCATGCCCACGCGCTCGCTCATCAGGCGCTGCCGCACCTGGAAGAAGCTCCTTCCGCGCGCAACGGCTACCGCATCGGGGAACTGCGGTCCCGGCTCGCGCCCCATCGGGCTGACCCCCGCATCCGTATTCTCGACACCCGGCTGGCCGCTGCCGCGTGACCCCCACCCGCGTCGCGATCGTCACCGGTGCCAACCGCGGCATCGGCTACGAACTTGCCCGCCAACTCGCCGCCGCCGGCACCCTCGTGATCGCCACCGCTCGGACCGAACAGACCGCCTGCGAGACCGCAGCCAAGCTGCGTGCCGAAGGTGCCGATGTCCGCCCCGCAACCCTCGACCTCACCGACCAGGACTCCATCGACGGCCTTGTCGCCGACTCGATCACCCAACACAGCCGGATTGATGTTCTGGTCAACAACGCCGCCATCGCCATCGAC
>NZ_CAKJTP010000152.1:7118-10449 GCF_917627335.1 Protofrankia sp. CiT1
GCCCAGCCCGACCTCGACACCGCCCACCGCACCATCGAGACCAACCTCATCGGGACCTGGCGGATGTGCACCGCCGTCATCCCCCATATGCGCGCGGCCGGCTACGGCCGCATTCTCAACCTCACCACCCATATGGCAATTCTGTCCGAGATGAAAGCCGGCAGCCCCGCCTACCGCATCTCCAAAACCGGCATCAACGCACTGACCCGTATCCTCGCCGACGAACTCGCCGGCACCGGCATCCTCATCAACGCCGCGTCGCCGGGTCGTGTCCAGACTCGTATCGGCCCCGCCCACGCCGACCGCAGCCCCGCCGAAGCTGCTTCAGAACTCCTGTGGCTCACCGCGCTCCCTCCCTCCGGCCCTACCGGCGGCGTCTTCTACCAGGGCGCAAGTCTGCCCTGGTAGCGCAGGCTTCCCTTGCACGGCCGCGATTCCGCCGGCTGCGCCGAGGTCGCGCGTACCGGACGGGTGTTCATCGATCATCGCGGCGGCCGTCCGCATGATCGCGGGAGCTGTCCTCTACAGCCATACGGACAACCAACCCACCATCAGGCGGGAGCCTCCGGCTCCAGGTAGCCGTGTTGGCCGGCAGGGAAAGGGGCTGGGCGCTGGGGTGGCCGTGCTCGGTTCGAGCGGGGTCTACCCCGGCGGGCTGCGGTGGCGGTTCGTGCATGCGGCGGGGTGTTGTGACCCTCACCACAGGGCACGCTACGCGGGCGTCCGGAGGAGGTCGCTGGTGTTGACGCGGTAGAGGCGGCCGATGCGGTGGACTTCGCAGGGGAAGCCGCCGCGGCGGGCGAGTTCGTAGGCGAGGGTGCGGCCGAGGCCGAACGCGCGGGCGGCCCACGGACATCCCTGCCCGGTGTCGGCCGCCGATCCGAGCCTGCCCGGCGCGGCCTGAGCCCTGTCCCTGACGACCTCTCGGAGAACGATCGTGCACACGCTTCTTCTCACGACCACGGAAGCCGCCGACCTGCTCGGCGTCAGCCGCGCCACGGTCTACGAGCTGCTCAACGCCGGACAGCTCGAATCCGTCCGGATCGGCCGGTCCCGGCGCATCCCCCGGGCGGCGCTCGTCGCCTACGTCGATCGGCTCTGCGGGCGTGCCCACGAGGACGCGGCGTGACCAGTCAGGTAGCCCGGCGGCGGGGCGGGCGGTGTTCGGCAATCCAGCGGATCACCTCGTCGGCACGCCAAATCTTCCCGGCCTTGATCTCGGCGAGTGGTTCAGGGAAGGATGGGTCAGACGTAACGATCTGGTGGACGCGGACGCGGCTCACGCCCAGACAGGCGGCGATTTCCGCTGTCCCCATGAGCTGTTCGCGGGCCATCCTCGCAGCGTACTTGACAGTCACTAAGCCGCCATAGACACTGGATAGAAATTAGCGACTGTTAAATACAGCGGTCCCGTCGGGAGCTCTCACCTTCCGCGACGGGACCTCGATCCGCACCCCTTCCTCTTCAAGGAGCGCAGACCGTGAGCCCTATCATTCCGCCTGACCAAAACCCATGGCGCATCCCCTCCGAACCGCCCGGGTTCGTGACGGTCCGGCAGTCCCCCACCGGTGACTACGAGGTGATTCTGCGACCCGGGGCGAGCCCGGTGGATCTGACCTCGGCGTTGCTGGCAGTGTCGGTGAACACGGTGTTCACCGATGCCTACGGGGACGTTGATGTGCTGATGCTGTTCCGGTCGATCTCCGGCACACCCCCGGCGCTGCTGCCCGCGGGTATCGGTAACCCGCCGGGTATGCCGGCGATGCGCTGACCCGCGCGGGTTCTTCCCCTATTTTTCTTCCGTTCCTCTGGTAGACGCGCGACCTGCCGGGGGGCCGGTCGGGTCCAGGGTCGGCGCAGCCGATCGCGCAGCGACGCGCAGCGCCTTGGACGCGGCCGGTTTCCCGGCGGATCCTTCCGCGCTCCAGAGGTGCGGGATACCCGCGGCTCCGCGCGGCGGCAACGGCGATGGACGGCATCCTTGCACCAGAGGCCGACCCCGGTGCGCAACACGACAAGGAGCACGAGGACGACACGGCGAAAGAACAGGACGACAGATAGCGCGCCTTGGCTACACAGTTGGCTACATAAGGATCACCGTTACCCCGGCCAGGTCGGGCGAAGCCCGACATCGGGGGTCCGGGGGTCGCCCCCCGGGAAGACATCGCGGCTGGTGGCGAAGCTGATCGAAGATCAGCGAGCAGCTCGCATCAGCTCGTGGACCTGGGTGGACTTGAACCACCGGCCTCTTCCTTATCAGGGAAGCGCTCTAACCGACTGAGCTACAGGTCCTTGCTGGGCTCCACAGTACCGGATGGCATCCAGCATCGGACGTGGCGCCCACCATGGGCGTCGACGTCGACATCACAAATCTACGAAATGATCAATGATCGCCGAGAACGACCTCGATCCCACCGACCATCTCAGTACACAAGTTGTACAACAACGCACCCAGGGTGGCCAGGGCCGTCATCAGGATCACGTTGATCGCGCCGATGAGCAGTCCAAGCTCCATGGCTCGGGCGAACGACAGCCAGGTGCGGACTCCACCGTTGCTGCCGTCGGTGAGTGTGTCCGCCGCGTTGACCACACTGTCGAACACGCCGATCGAGTTCAGCACAAACCACAGCACCGCCACGGCGACCATCATGACGACGAACACGCACAGGGAGAACGCGAACGTCAGCCGGGTCACCGACAGCGGATTAACCCGAGTGACGCGCAGCCGGGCACGGCGGCCCTGGCCGGCTGGGCGGACGACGGACGGCCCGGTCGGGGCACCCACTATCGGCCCGGTCGCTGGATCCTTCACGCTTCGTTCTCGAACCGGTGAGCGCGGCACACCGGGTGCTGTCGGCACACCAGGTGCTGCCGACGCACCGGACAGACCGCCCGTCGTGACCGGGCTGGTCGGCGGTGTCCACGTAGCGCGCTCACGGGGTACCGAACCGTCGCCACCCGGTCGCTTGGCGCCGGTCTCCGCCGACGGATCTGCCGCGACGGCTGCCTTCGCACGTCCCGACCCTCCCACACGGCCAGCGTTCTCACCTGCCATGGCGCGCCCGCCCGTGCTGCCGGAGGCCGGAGAGACCCCCCCGGTCTTGCCCTCCGTCGAACCGCCCGCCGTCTTCGTGGGCCTACGCAGCGAAATCGTGTCCGGATCCGGCGTGGGCGTCTCTTTCAGCAGCGTGGTGCGCGATGTCCCCGACGATGCGCCAGTACGCGATGACGCGGATGCTGTCACGCCGGTGGCGCCCCCGGGCGGCACGGCGCTGGCCGCGCGCCCCACGCCAGAGATCTTGCCCGATCCGGTCGTGGTGGGCGGTGCGGC
>NZ_CAKJTP010000153.1:0-9479 GCF_917627335.1 Protofrankia sp. CiT1
GAACAGTGATCCGCGGATCCCGGCGAGCGGATGCCCGGCGTCGCCGGACGGGCCGGTCACGACGGCGAACAGCGCCGCTCCACCCATATACACCGCGAGCCGGCGCGCCCAGCTGAACGCCGCGCCGGTACGCGGCCACCCGACGATCATGCCGCCCTGCGCCGGTGTTCACCGAGCAGGCCCGAGGGCCTGACCAGAAGGACGCCCACCAACACGAGAAAGGCAATCACATCCCGGTAGGACGCCTGGAACACATAACCGCCATAACTCTCGACCAGACCAAGGAGCAGACCTCCCACCACCGCGCCACGGACGTTGCCGATACCACCGAGCACGGCGGCGGTAAATGCCTTGACACCCGGAACAAACCCCATCGTATAGGAGGCGTTGAACGTCATCGCGTAAAGGAATCCACCGGCGCCCGCGAGCAGGCCCCCGAGCACAAAAGTGGCGACGATCACCCGTTCGACGTCGACACCCATCAGACGCGCGGTGTCCGCGTCCTGGGCCGTCGCCCGGATCGCCTGGCCCAGCCGGGTGACCGCGACCACCCGGTCCACCACGACGAGCATCACGACCGCCACGCCGAATATGATCACTGTCTGCACAGAGACCGCGGCGCCGAGGACCCGCCCGACGGTCCCGTTGGTGAACAGGTCCGGGACGGGCACGCTCTGGCGGCCGAACTCCTTCCCGGCCAGGTTGGCCGCGAACAGCGAGGCTCCGATGGCGCTGATGAGGTAGGCCAGCCGCGGCGCGCCACGGCGGCGCAGCGGCCGGTAGGCACCGCGCTCCAGAGCGAACGCGGCCAAGCCGCCGGACGCGGCCCCGGCACCGAGCCCGACCGTTACCAGCGCGACGGACGTGAGCCCTGACGGCGTTGCCCCGCCCGCGGGCAGCAGCGCCCGAGCCGCGAACAGCCCGCCGAAGGCACCGAGCATGAAGACCTCGCTGTGGGCGAAGTTGATGAGCGTGAGCACCCCGTAGACGAGGGTGTAGCCAAGAGCTATGACCGCGTACAGGGAACCGATGGTCAGGCCGTCAACCGTCAGCTGCCCGAACTCGTGCGCGAAGCTCATGCTGATGTCCCCCGAATCGCCGGTGGTTCACCGAACCACTGCTGGTGCGCGGTGTCGCGGGCGGTCATGAACGCGGGTCAGGCTTTCATCAGCTCCGCGGTGGTCCCAAGCACTTCCCGCTTGCCAGCGCGGATCCGGTAGACGTAGACGGTCGAACCGGCGACCTCGCCGTTGGGCTGGAACACGATCCGCTTGGTGACTCCCTCGAAATCAACGGATGAGAAGGCCCGGACAACAGCCTCACGGCTGGCACCCGGCCCGAGCTTACGCAGGACCTCGATGACCGCGTTCGTCGCGTCATATGCCTCACCGGAGTAGGTGCCCGGCCGCGTACCGTTGTTCACCCGTTTGAAGTCGGCGACGAAGCCGGCGGCCTTCGGGTCGCTGTTGGCGTCGCCACATGGGCAGGTCAGATACGCGCCTTCCGCGCTCGCGGCACCCGCCTGGGTGACGAACTGGTCGTCGTTCGACCCGTCTCCGCTCATGATCGCCCCGGTGAAGCCCTTGGCCCGCAGCGCCTTGGTCAATAGGGCGAATTCCCCATAATAGCCGGAGTAGAATATCACGTCCGGCTGCTCGGAAATTATCTTCGTCGCCTCGGATGTGTAGTCCTTCGTCGGGTTGATGCCATCGCTCACGACATTCACCCCCTGCGCCGCCAGCTCTTTTTTCAACACCGTCGACAGCCCGGTGCCGTATTCGCTCTTGTCATCGAGGGAGAACACCTTCTTGGCCTTGAGAGCCTTTGCGACGTAATCCGCGGCGGCGGTGCCCTGTACGGTGTCGGGGGCAATCACGCGGAAAAAAGTCCCAAAACCCAGCGAGGTGAGCTGCGGGTTTGTCGCGGACGGGCTCACGGAGAGGAGTTTGGCCTGGCTGTAAAGCGGCTCGCTGGCTTTGGTCGCGCCCGAGAAGATCGGCCCGATGACAGCGATGACGCCCGAGTTGTCAATCAGCTTCTGGGCCGCGGTGGGCCCCTGCTCCGGGGTGCCCTGATCATCCGTCTGGACCAGCCGGAGAGTGAACGGGAGCCCGCCGCTGGTGTTGGCGCGATCGACCGCGGTTCGCAGGCCGTTGATCGCGTTGATGCCGAGCTGCGAGCTGTCGCCCGACAGCGGCCCCTGGAAGCCGATGATGTATTCGGGGCGCCCGCTTCCCGAGGAGCCTCCCCCGCACGCGCCGACGGTCAGCGCGATCGCAAGCAATCCAGCGGCTCCCGCCGCCATGGTCCGCCTCGCCATACCGTGTCCCTTCATCCATTTTAGTAAGACAATTCAGGCAAATCGTCATCAAGCATAACGCGAAGGATGCCAGCTCTCCCAACAGAAAGGTCATCCGACCGGTGCCGCGCACGACGGCCTCACGCCGCACCCACGCCACGCGGCCGCCGCCATCCACCGCGCCTGCTCTGCCCAGCTTGCTGGCCATACTGTCGGAAACGTAGTCGCTACGAGCAGCAACTGAAAGCTGAGAACGCCCGTGTCGTCACAGTTTTCCAGTTATGGCGTGTTACGGAAGTTGTCGGACGAAATCGTGGCGTGCGGCCGGATCGCCGGCCCGGCCGCCGGGTCGAGCCGCGCACGTTCGGGACGGCGCGGACGGCGCGGACGGCCCGGACCGCGCGGATTACGGCCGGCGCACCCGCAGCACCACGAACGCCCGGTTGCGCACCGCATAGATGGTCACGAGCGGCGCCACCGCGTCACCCCACGCATCAAAGCCGACCTCGCCGGTGGCCCCGACGAAGCGGCCCTGCCTCAGCGCGGCGATGACAGCGGCCCTGGCAGCGCCATTCACGCCGGGCCGGCCTGGCAGAACACTGCTGGCCGCCCGCAACAGCACACCGGCGGCGTCGTAGGCGTACGCGGCGACGGACGGAATCACATCGGCGGCCGCTGTCGGCGGGGGGACGGCAAGGCCCGGGTCACCGGTCACGGCCGAGCCGTCACCGCGGATGACGGCCGGCGGACCAGCCTCGGAGCCGAGGCCGGAGCCGGAGCCGAGCGCACGAGAGGTGGCCGAGACGGCCGGATCAGCGATGCGGGTGCCGGCGTCCCGGTTGCCGCGGCCACCCCATCGGTGCAGGTAGGCCGCGGCGAACGAGCCGGCCCGCGGCAGTTCGGAAAGCGGCGCGCCGAGATCGACGACTGTGTCTCCCTCAGCGGCGCCCTCCGCCCGCTCGGGATAACGAGGGTCGCCCAGCCCGTCGGAACCGAGAACAGCGACGGCCAGGCCCTGACCGGCCAGTTCGGTACGCAGCTGCGCGGCAAAGGCGAAGCCCGTCGCCACGTACAGCAGGTCCGGGGCTTCGGCACGTACCCTCTCGACTACCGAGGCCACCTCGGACTCGTCATCCAGGCTGCCGTGGACTTTGTGTATTCCCGTGACGGTGGCGCCCAGCTGGCGGGCGTCGGAGGCGAATCGCTGCGCGAGGGAGGTACCGAAGCCGGGGCCACCGTCCACCACCGTGATCCGGCGGCGGCCCATGGTCGTCACGGCGTACTCGGCGCTGGTCCAAGCCGCCAGGACGTCGGTGCCGCTCAGCCGGAAGTAACCTGGATACGGCCGGCTCCGGGCGGTGGCGCTGGTGGCCGCGGTCGCGTCCGCGAGGCCCGTGAGTTCAGGGCGGCTGTTGGACGGGGAGACCACGGCAATCCCGGCGGCGCTCAGCGTAGGCACAGCGACCATGGCGACCGTAGAGCTCAACGGCCCGACGACGCCGATCACCGTTTCGTCAGCGGCCAGTTCACCAGCTGCCCGGGCGCCTCCGTCCGGCCGGGACAGGTCGTCCTGAAGGCTCAGACGGATCTTCCAGCCGGGGATCGCCGCGTCCGCGTTTGCCTCGTCGACCGCGAGCCGCACGGCGTTGCGAACCGCGCCGCCCAGCGAGGCGAGATCTCCGGACAACGGAGCCATCAGCCCAAGCGTGGCCGTCCGCGGTTGCGGCCGCGACGGGCTACCAGCAGACGGTGCGGTACTGAATTTTACCGCGTACGCCGCCCCGACCGCCCCCGCCGCAACGATCAGGGCGACCAGCGCGGCAACCAGCGCCCGCGTGGGCGGTACCCGGTGTCCCCGCCGGGTGGGCGGTGACCAGTCGATCACGCTCCGGGTATGGCCTCACCGGGCAATGCCTCGCCAGACAGGATGCCTTCGGCCACCGCGCGCATCGTGCGCCGCTGATTCATCGAGGTGCGCTGGATCCAGCGGAAGGCGTCCGGCTCGGTCATCGCGTGCTCGGTCTGCAGGACCCCCTTGGCCCGCTCAATGATCTTTCGAGCCTCCAGGCGGCCCTGTAGATCCTCGACCTCGGCCTCCAGGCTCACGATCTCGGTGAAGCGGCTCACAGCCATCTCGATCGTCGGCAGCAGGTCCTTCTTCTGGAACGGCTTGACGACGTAGGCCATCGCCCCGGCCTCACGGGCTCGTTCCACGAGCTCTCGCTGGCTGAACGCGGTCAGGATCACCACCGGCGCAATGCGTTCCTTGGCGATGTGCCCACCGGCCTCGATCCCGTCCATACGAGGCATCTTGACGTCGAGAATGACCAGGTCGGGCCGAAGCTTGGTGGCAAGGCTGACGGCCATCTCGCCGTCACCGGCCTCACCGACCACCTCGTAGCCCTCCTCCTGCAACATCTCACGAAGATCAAGACGGATCAGCGCCTCGTCCTCGGCGATCAGCACCCGGCGGGGGGTCGAGGATGGCTGGCTCATCGGGTCGGACTCCTGGGCTCGCAGGGCTAGGATGATGCCGTTGACCCGCCGTAACACCGGGGCGGTCGGTCGATCCGCACCTTACCCGGCTAGAGTCGTCAAGGAAGCGCTACCTGCATATCGGCCAGCCCGGTAGCTGGATAACCCAACAGCCGGTCACCCTCAGCACCTGATGATCATACAGTAAAAGCAGTATGCCCCTGTACTCCAACGGCAGAGAGACGGTGCTCAAACCACCGACAGTGTGGGTTCGAATCCCACCGGGGGCACAACGCAGAAGGTTGCGGGTGGGAGATCATGGTAGGTCTTCATCTTCGTCTCCTCGGTATGGCGCACCGCTTGCGGGTCGGATAGCGGGAGCACAACCGCCTCCGTGCTGGTGTCGGCGACGGCGCGGATCGTCTCGCCGGACAGGGTGATCCGGCAGGTTACGATCTTCGTCTCGTGGTTGTAGTGCATCTCCAGACACAGCGCCTCGAACAGGCGCCGGGACAGCGGATCGGGAAGCTCAGCGAGGTCGACCGCGCTGACCGGTAGTTGACCCAGGAGAGCCGGGTTCGGCGCCTGGTGCACCTCCTCCTCAACCTCGGCGATCCGCCGTTCCAGCTGCCCGCGTTCGGCGAGCGGTTCGGCGCGGCGTTCGTTGATGTCCCGGATGAGCTCCGGGTCGGGCGGCTCGGCCACCTCCAGGCTGCGGATCAGCCGCTTCCTCTTGTTCTCGGTCTCGGCCAGCGCCTTGCGCAGGGCACCCAGCCGCCGGTCGCGTTCCCGCTGCCGGCCGGCGACGAGCCCGTTCAGCTGGGCACCGAGGAGATCACGCCGGTAGTGGCCGAAGACACGCTCCGCGAGGAAACCGCTGAGACCGGCAAGCAGCGCCTCCTCCCGGATCCAGAAACTGGAGATGGCTGGATGTCCCGGCGGGTTGTAGCCCTTCTTCGGCGAACACACGTAGTAGGGGTGTCCCGGACGGACTTCCCCAGCATCCGCCGCCCACACAGCGCGCAGAACAGGTAGCTGCGCAGCCGGTACACCCGCCGGCTCTGCGGATGCCGGTTCACCCCCGACGCGGTACGCGACCGTTCCCGGCGCAGACCCACCTGCTGGGCCAGCACGAACGACTCCAGATCGACCAGCGCCTCATGCACCGGCACCGGTGACCACACCCACTCCCCCACCGGGTTGAGCCGGTTCTTCCCGTTGCCCTTGCGTGCCCGCCGGTTCCACACCATGTGCCCGGTGTACTTCGGGTTGGTCACCACGTCCCGGACGTTGGAGTAGGTCCACCGCCCCACCGCCCGCCCCTCCCCGATCGGGACCGGCGGCGGGTTGCCCACCAGATCACGGTTGAGCCGGTCAGCGACACCCCTCGGCCCTCGCCTGCTCGACCAGACGCCGCGCGAGCTCCTCGTCGAGCACCGCAGCGTCGCTCTCGGCGCTGGCGGCTGCTGGTTCGCCCGCGATGGTCTCCGCTGCCGGATCTGTCGTCATGCTGGTCATCTGGCGCCTCCTCTACCTGCACCTATGCACAGAGTGCGACAGGAGAGTTACACCGTTGGTTTTACAGTCCCGCACGGTGCTCAGGCCGAGGAGTTCGCCAAGAAGGCCCAAGGGATGCCGTCCACCACCGTCGACCGCTTCATGCGGGGTCTTCCACGGTTGCCGTGGGGCTACTGTTCGACCACGCGGAGGGCCGGGTTTCCCGCAGGGCGGAAGGCGCGCCACGCGGCCTTGCCGGGCGGGTGGTAGAGCGTGAGCTTGGCGGCGTCGGTGCCGGTGAACGCGGTGGGATCCTGTGCCGGCGGCTGCGTGCCGAGGTACACGGCGCGCAGCGCCACGTTGTTCGTGAACACGTGCGGCCCGAGCTTGCGCAGGCCGGGCGCGTACACCGACAGCAGCTTGGGGTTGTTGGTGATGGAGTAGTGCCAGGCGGTGGTGAGCATCGGTGCCCAGACCTGTTGCAGGGTGGCGAAGCCGGTAATGGCGTTCTTGTCCAGCGTCTGCAGCTTCGGCAGGCGCAGGACCTTCACTCCGGTCCCCTGGGCCGCGTCGCCGTTGAGGTCGAAGCAGTTGATCCCCATGTATGTGAGGCTCGGCAGATGCACGGCGCGCAGCGCGTGTGTGTCGTTGAGCCCGTTTCGGCCGATCGATTCGAGGTTCGGGGCGGCGAAGTACTGCAACCGTGAAGTGTCGTCGAACGCGAAGTCGCCCACTGTCACCGCACGTGGCAGGTTCACCTTCAGCAGGTACTGGTTGCGTCGGAAGGCGTCCCTGCCGATGGTGATGGCGCTGGGCAGGTACACGACGGCGAGCCGCGCGTACGGGGCGTGACCGAAGGCCATCACGCCGACTGTGCGGGCGCCGCGCAGACTGACGCTGGCGAAGTTGTGGTTGCTGAAGGTGCCGTCCTTGACCTCGTCGAGGTCGTCGAGGACGAGATCCTTGACCCAGGTGTCCCACCAGCCGTTGTACCACAGGTAGGGCCAGTCGCCGCCTCGTGCGGTCTGGCCGGCGCAGGCCAGGCCCGAGGTGGGTGTGCACTCCCGGCCGCCTTGCAGCGAACGCAGGTTGTACACGTGCAGCCGGCGCAGGTTGGTCAGGTCGAGACCGCCGCTGGTTTCGGGCTTGTGCAGTGTCTGTAGTGCCGTCAGGTCCGTGTCGTTGAGGGCGGTGCCTCCGGTGAGGTAGAGGGCCAGCCCGCTGCCGCGGGCCAGCCGGTCGCGGATCTGCGCCAGCTGGCCTTTCAGCGGCGAGGCGGCAGCTTTCGACACGTCATACTGCACGGCGACGGTGCCGGCCGGGAGTGTGTGGTCGCCGGGCTTGGTCACCTGGTAGCGGTACGTCTCCGAACGGTTCAGGTCGGGGTCTCCGATGAAGACAGGATCGACGCCCGGATCGGCCCCAGGATCGGCGGCTTTCGGTGACGGGCTGCGTGACGGGGTCGCCGACCCGGAAGCAGAGGCGCCCGAGGTCGGCACCGCTGTGTCGGCAGCGGCGCCTGTCGGTGCGGTGCCGGTCGTGACGAAGCCCGGCACCTTCTCGCGCCGTCCGCTCAGTACGGCGGCGGTGACGGCGGCGACCCCGCCGGCGGCCGCGACACCTATCACCGCGACGGCGCGCCGCCTACTCAGCGCCATCCCCCTGGGCTGGGCGCGGAGGAGCGCTGCGTCGGTCGTGCTGCCGGAGCGGGCGCTCGCATTGTCGCCGCCCCCGCCGACAATGCCGCCGCCCGGTTGGCCGAGAACCTTCGCCGTCAATCCCGCGGGGACAGGCACGAGCATTGCGCCGACCAGCAGCCGCTCGGTCGGGACCAGTTCCGCGCACCAGCGGTCGCACTCCAGGCATTCCCGGGTGTGGCGGGCAAGGCGTTCGCGCCACAAGCTGCTCGGCCGACCCTCCCAGCCCAGAAGGAGTTCGTCGAGAACGGAGCACCGCGCTGTGGCGTGCAACGCGCGTATCATCGCTCGGGCAGCGTCGAGCTGGGCGCACATGCGGCGCACCCGGAGCGTAAGATCCGGCGTGCTCAACCGCAGCGCGTCGGCCAGCTCGCCGCAGGTGAACTGACCGGCCGACTCCAGCCACCACAGCGACAGCAACTCCACATCATCACCGTCAAGCCAGCGCGCCGCTTCCGCGAGCTCCCTGCGCTGCCCGGTCAGCTGCAGGCCGGCGATGGCGAGGTCCACGAAGTCGGCTCCCGGACCGGCGACATCGAGCAGCTCCGCGGTGTCGGCGGGGGCTCGCCACCGTCCGCGTACCTGCCGCATCGTGATCGCGATCAGCCATGGGTGGAACCGCTGCGCATCCCGCAGCCCGGGTAGACCACGGATGACCTGCAGCATCGTCTCCTGGACGACGTCATCGACATCGGCGTGGGCCGTCATCGCCCAGCCCACGATGTTGTAGACCAGCGGCAGGTACGCCTCGACCAACTGGTCGAGCGCGCGCTCATCCCCGGCAGCCGCCGCGGCGACCGTCACCTGCATCTCTCGCATTGCCCGTGCCACCCGACGCAGCATGCCATCGTGCTGAAGAGGAGATGCCCGGTGGTAGCGGGACATTACGAGAAGCTGGGCGGTGACGTATGGGATGTGTCGATTATCACACGCCGCCGATTCGCCCAGCCCAGCTCCGGGGTGAGCGGAGCCGACCGAGTGTCGAGACATCCATCGGCCCGCCGCATACACTCAGTTGTCTGACCGCCAAGGAGTGGCTCATGCCTCGGCTGTCCTGCGCCGAGCATGGTTCGAGTAGCGGAACAACACCCGCATTGTCCTGGCGACGGTATGAGTGAGCTCGCGGCCGCCCCACGCGAGATCGCCGACTGTGCTGGCCCGCGTGGACTGCCGCTGTTGGGTAATCCGCACCAGCTCGACCTGACCCGTCTCAGCGCGGTGCTGGAGGGCTGGGCCGACCAGTACGGCCCGCTGTACCGCATCCGCATGGGCCGTCGGGACGCGCTGGCGGTGGCCGATGTCGAGGCCGTCAACACAATGCTGCGCCAGCGCCCGGACGGGTACCGGCGGCGACCACTAAGCGCGATCCAGTCGGTACTGGCCGAGTTGGGTATCACTGGTGCGTTCTCCGCCGAGGGCGAGCAGTGGCGGCGGCTACGACGGCTGGCCATGCAGAGCCTGCACGCCGATTACCTGCGCAGGTACTTCGATACCGTGGCGCGGGTCACCAC